>JAIOHN010000810.1 GCA_019912985.1 Anaerolineae bacterium
GCTCAGGATAGGGAGCTTGTACGTAAGCGGCGGATACCCATACAAATCTTCCCGATGTTGGATCATCAAGTGCCTGGTACCAACGACTATCGGTGCTGCGTCCTACCAGGCGTAATCCTTCACCCTGTGCGGCCAGCCGCACGATAGGGTATTGGATGCCTGGACCGCTACGAATGTTGAGACGATAGACTGTTACGATGCCAATATTATCCCAGGTGTTGTTTGGTGGGATGGTCAGTGTGGCAGGTGGAACAAATCCGCCTGCCACACATAGACGCTGGCCTGCGAAGATATGGTTCGGGTTGTTGATCGCATTACGCGCCTGTAGATCGGCAATGGTCGTATGATAGAGCAGGGCAATCCGATATAAATTTTCGCCACGCTGCACGATGTGTGTCTGTGAGCAACCACCAGCTTGCGCCTCGGTTGCTGTGGTTGTGAATGCACCGCAGATGATGACCATCAAAATGGTGCAAAAGATTAGCAGTCGCCCTCTCATCATATCATCTCCCCATCTGGCCCAAAGTCAGAGTGCTGTTCTCTTAGCGTTGAACAAAAGGTAACATGCTTTGAAACTGTGCAAATCGGACTTATCTATGGGCTGATCCTCCGACTTTAGTCGGAGGAAATTCAGTGGTTGGGATGATCTGTCAAAGTGGTTCAGCCTGAAAAAATGAAAGCGGGTACAATAGTAGCCGTGATCTGAAAATGGATTTGCTCAAACGCGCTCATCATCTCAGCCTCCGGGGAGAAAGAAATGAAAATTCGTTTTGGCTATCGTGACGTTGAGTTTCCTGGAACTGAACTGGGTCAGCTACGCGATAGTGGTACGCTTCTGGATGATATGTCGTCCTTGCATGAGCGGATGGCTGAAGATGGTTACCTGTATATGTCTGGGTTACTTGACCGTGAGACAGTGCTCAATGCGCGTGAGATCGTGCTTACCTATATGCAGGAACAACAAGCGCTTACACCGGACACCCCGGTTCTGGAAGGGGTCATGCCCAAGGGTGGCAAAAGTGTGCAGATGATGGGGCGCAGTGGTATTGCGCATCACCCAGATGTGCAGAGGGTCTTAGAAAACGAGCGCTTGTTTGCTTTTTTTGAGCGTTACTTCGGGGAAAATGCTTTGACCTTCCACTACAAATGGCTGCGTGGGGTGGGGAATGAACAGTATACCGGCGCGCATATGGATACGGTCTACATGGGATTAGGATCCCCTAATCTGCACACGGTCTGGATTCCTTTTGGCGATATCCCCGTGGCGCAAGGGACGCTGGCGATGTGTGCAGGTTCCAACCACCTGGAGAGTTTTGAACGGCTGCGGCAGACTTATGGCCGGATGGATGTGGACCGGGACGGTGTTGAGGGCTGGTTTTCGCGTGACCCGATGGAAATTACAGAGCAGTTTGGTGGGCAGTGGCTGACCAGCGACTTTCGTGCAGGTGACGTAATGATTTTCGGGATGCATACCATGCACGCTTCGACGACCAACTTGACCAATCGTTTCCGTCTGAGCTGTGATGTTCGCTATCAACCAGCCAGCGAACCGGCTGATCAACGCTGGACCAAAGATGGTGGTGGACACAGCGTCGGAAAAACACCGCGTCCAATAGATGAGCTTCGCGCTGAATGGGGTGTGTAGATGCTTCTTTCAAGCTACATGGTGCTGGATTGCTTATCCCGATTACCCTTTAAGCTCGCCGCCGGTTAACCCGGTCACGATATATTTCTCCGCAAAAAGATAAAAGGCGACTGCCGGGATAATAAGTAACGTGACATAGGCCATGATGCGGGCCCAATCGGTTCCGTACTGTCCCTGAAACTGCATGATGCCCAATGGCAGCGGCCAGAGCTGTGTATCCGTCAGTACCAGCAAGGGAAGAAAATACTCGTTCCAGCTGGCGATGACCTGGAGTGTCGCCACTGCTGTCAAGGCGGGCCGAGACAGCGGCAGCAATACCAAGCGAAAGAAGTCGAACGTCGAACAGCCGTCAATGTAAGACGCGTCTTCCAGCTCGCCCGGAATGCTGACGAAAAAGCCGCGCAAGATGACCACGCTACCCGGCAAACCAAAGGCCACCATTGGTAAAATCACCCCCCAGAGCGAGTTGATAAGCCCAAGCTGGCGTACTTGAATGAAAATTGGCAAGATCGCTACAACCAGGGGAAATAATAAACCGATCAAAATGAAATTGAAGAGGAGGCTTCGGCCCCGAAATTGCATACGGGCATAGACGAAGGCCAGAAAACTGGCAAAAAGTATATTGAGTATGGTTACGCCGCCGGTAATAATGAGGCTGTTCTTCATTGAATTCCAGAAGCTGGCGCTGACCAGAATGCTTTCGTAGTTCTCCCAACGGATCCCGTTTTGGGGCAAGCCAAAGGGTGTGGCTAAGAATTCGCCAGTGGTGCGTACACTACCTAGTACGGCAGTAACAACTGGCCCCATTACAACCAGGCAGATCAAGATGAGAATAGCGTACTTGAGAATCTGGTAGATCTGTTGTTGAAGATCATTTAGCATGGTTGTTTGCCTTTAAACCGCTTCAACGGCGTAATCCTGACGCAGGATAATCCGCTGGTACCCCAGTGAGAACACAAGTGTGATGGAAAACAGGATCACCGCAACCGCGCTACCGTATCCCAGTAAGAAACGCTGGATGCCATACTTGTAAAGATAGGTTGCGATAAGTTCGCTCCCGTTGACCGGTCCGCCTTCGGTAAGAATCCAGACGATTACGAATTGTTGGAAAGAGCCGAGAACGGACAAAAATACCGTCAGTCTGATCGTGTTGCCCATAAGTGGTAAAGTAACAAAACGTAAAACATCTCGCTCTTTAGCCCCGTCGACCCTGGCTGCATCCTCAAGGTCGTGGGGGATGCCCTGTAACCCGGCCATATACAAAATCATATGAAAGCCAAAGTATTTCCAGGTGATGACAATAAAAATGCTGTAAAGGACGATATTGCGATCCGCCAGCCAGCCAATGTTCTGGAAGTTGGGGATAATTGTCCCCAGAACGAGGTTTGCCAGCCCCTCGGTGGGATTCAGCACATAACGCCAGATAATGGCAGTGATCACTTCAGAAAAAACATAGGGTACGAAGAGGATAATGCGAATTAACCGCTTGCCGACCAATTTACCACGGCCCACCATCAATGCCAGTGCCAGTGCTAGTGGTAACTGAATGGTCAGAGAGAGGATCATGATGGTGAAGCTGTGACCCAGAGCGGCCTGAAAGATCGAGTGATTGAGCAGGCGTTCATAGTTGCCCAGGCCGACAAAATCTGTCAGCGGGCCAAATCCATCCCATTTGTATAGGCTAAAGTAAGCGGACTGGATAATGGGGATGATGACAAAGAGCAAAAACACTGTCAAGCCGGGTAGCGTAAACATAGTGATTAGCAGCGCTTTGCTTCGCCCCTGTCGACGTTTATCGCTTAAGGTTTGCTCGTATGCTGTCGGCAGAACTCGAAATTTCTGAGGGGCCATAAAACAATCTCTTTGCTAAAAAATACGGTTTTATAGGGAGGAAGATGTAGAGCGTTAACTCTACATCTTCTCAATCCATTTTAACACTTACTCAAGTTCAAATGACGTTGTCTCTTCGATCGCCTGAGCGGCTTCCTCTGGTGATGCGACACCCGCAAAAAGGGTTTCTACCGCGTCATTGACTGCTGCTCCCACTGCAGGGGGTAGGAACTGGTCGTAGTAAAGCTGGAAGTACGGCGCATTGTTACGCATCTCAAGGATGGTGCTCATAATCGGGTCATCGGCTAAGACATCCTGTGCTTCTTCCACTGTTGGCACCATGAAGAAGGCACCTGCACGCTGATTTTCAGCGTTGGTGATGAAACGCAGGAAGTCTACCGTTTCGTCTGGTGCATCAGCGCCGACTGCAAAACCGTTGCCGCCGCCCAGGACATCAGCCGGGTCGCCAGCGCCACCCTCAATCGCCGGGAAGGGGAAGAAACCAAGATTGGTCACACCCTCGCCACTTTCGCTGTATTGGATTGCTGATGCGGGAGCCCATTGACCCATCAGCGTCATTGCCGCTTCGCCGTTGCCGAACACTGCGGCTTGTTCCGGCCATGTGAGGCCGAGGAATCCTTCATTAAAGGGATCCATTTCCACGAGCTGCTGAATATACTCACCAGCCTGAACAAATGGCTCACCTGCAAAGGAACCTGTCCGGTTGTAAGCATCTAGGAACGCCTGCTCACCACCTAATCGAAGTGCGAAATAGACCCACCAGAAGTGTCCGGGCCATTTTTCCGATTCGCCTAGCGCGATTGGGGTGATACCCGCATCCTGAAGGGTCTGTACTGTCATAACGAACTCTTCCCAGGTTTCAGGTGGCGCTTCTGGATCAAGCCCGGCCTGTTCGAAGAGATCTTTGTTATAGAACATGCCAACCGCACCCCAATCCCAGGGCACGCCGTAGTACTCACCATTCTGACTGTAGAGATTTAAAGCTGCTTGAGCCGCAAAGGAGTCTTTCCATTCGCCTTCTAACTCTGGCGCAATATTACGTACCAACCCGTTGTCCGCAAAATTCCACAGGACAGCGCCGCCCCAGCTCTGGAACAGATCCGGTGGTTCGCCAGCCTGCATGACAGTGGTGAGCCGTTCTTTGAATGCATTATTTTCGAGATTGGTGATTTCAATGGTGACATTCGGGTGATCAGCTGTAAATGCATCGGCGAGTCCCTGCCAGTAGGCCACTTCATTCTCTGCCGTGCTGATGTGCCACCAGTTGATGATGACATCTTCCTGAGCCGAAGCCAGGCTAAAAGACATGACCAATGCGACTAGCAGTATGAGGATAACCGACTTTTTCTGGATACTCATAGATAACAATCCCTCCTATTCATATAAACTTCTTTAGACAAACCAGGGAGTCGTGTTTTACCGATTCTTACCTCCTTTTGCCTTCTGCTGCATGAGCGTCTCTAGGTGGTTTGCATGAGTCTCGGACGATGAGTTGTGTTGCTAATGTAATCTGGCGCATTGTCCGAACAGGATTTTCGATGTGTTCTAAAAGTATTTTCACAGCGATGCGCCCCATCTCGCCGAGGGGTTGGCGTACGGTAGTCAGCCTGGGATAATCAAGCGATACTTGCGGAACATCGTCAAAGCCGATTATGGAGAGATCTTCAGGAATTTGCAGCCCTTGCCCTCTGATTGCTTCGATAAGGCCCAGCGCTGACAAATCGTTTGATGCAAAAATGGCAGTTGGCGGTTGGGGAAGGGACATCAGTTTTTGTCCACCTTCGTACCCACCAGATCTACCAAAATCACCTTCGACGATCAAATCGTTTTCCAGTGCGATCGCATTATCTGCCAGTGCCTGTTTGTAACCACCCAGTCTTTCACTGGTGCTATTTAACCCTTGCATCCCGGTAATAAAACCGATGCGGCGGTGTCCCAAATTAATGAGGTACTGGGTTGCCTCGTAAGCTCCCTGAAGGTTGTTGGTGTTGACCATCGCACTTTTCTTGGTCATATCAAACTGATCAATCAAGACATAAGGGAAATCCCGTTGCTGCAGTTCATCCAGGTAGGTGGAGGTGGTGGGCAATAATGGGACAACTAATAACAGTCCATCCGCTGCGCCGTTCGCAATAGAGGCTACAATGGATGACTCTTTACCCTGGTGGCGGTGTGTCGTGTAAAGAATTAAGTTGTAACTAGAATTCACCAATTCATCGTCAATGCCCCGGATGATCTCGCTGATATAGCTGTTACTCAGGTTGGGTACCAGGACACCAATCAGATTTGATCGCCCGCCCGCTAGACTGCGAGCCTGCTGATTCGGTACATAACCCAGCTTTTCAGCAATCCGCAACACTTTGTTTCGTGTGCTCGGTTTGACGTATCGGTAATTATTTAATGCCCGCGAGACTGTGGATGTAGAAACTCCAGACTCACGAGCGACATCCATAATCGTTACAGAACCAGTTTTTTTCACGTTTTTGCACAGACATCATTCAAAATATCTTTGCAAGCGCTTGCATAAAAGTATCCCATTGCAGAACCTTTGTCAAATATTCCATTTATTAATAGCACGGAAACCGGATTAAAACTTAGCTGGTATTCTCTGGAAAATGGAAATGATGTCTCAGGTTTCGCAGAGCATGTTTGGGCAATTCAGGTGCCAAGGTGGTCTATTTACCAAATCCAATTGATAACGTTTGCATAAGCGAAATGCCTTTAGCTCATCTCCGCGTACTTTGACGAATGACCAGACTGGGTTCGAGAACCACCTGCCGATCTGCAACCGGGTGGCCGCTGATTTCACCGCGTAAGATATTGAACACCGTCACTGCCACATTATCAATCGGCTGATGGATGGAAGTGATTCCTAGAAATTCTGAGGTTGGATCATCATCATAACCCGTCAGCGCGATGTCATCCCCTAAGCGCATCCCAATTTCATCGAAATAGGTCTTCGCGCCAAAAGCCATGACATCATTAGTGCAGATGATGGCGGTGGGTGGGTATGCTGCCTGCATCAGTTTTTGTGTCGCGATAGATGCCGACCGCAAAATATTCGGGGTATGAGCAACCCAATCGGAATGCACTTCGAGACCAGCATTCTGCATAGCCTCGTAGTATCCAGCCTCACGCACATCACCAACTAACCAACCTGGATGCCAATTGAGCAGCCCAATACGCTCGTGTCCAACATCAATGAGATGGTTGACCACCAGCTCAATACCTTTTTTGCCATCCACATCCACATAGGCAAATTTGGCATCTTGTATATACATGCCACCAAAAGCTGTAAAAGGCGCACCAATTGCAGAAAGCCGAGAAATACGTGAATCATTGTAGTGTATATCCGATAGGATGAAGCCGTCGACTCGATTAGTTGAGATCAACTCATCATAAACTTTGTCTGCTTCTTCTTGGGGCTGGATAAATGTCAGCATGTGAAAACCATCTTGTTCTGCCGCCATTGTTACACGGTAGATAAAGCGATCAAGCAGATTGTTCATCAAGCTTGGATCATCAGTCACATGCCATGAATAACCTATTGCCCCCGCTTGATTTTTACGCAAATTTCGGGCGATGGTATTGGGACGATAACCCAACGACTTTGCCGCATCCCACACCTTCTGCCGAGTTGGCTCGGAGATGAGTTCGCTGTTATTGAGTGCATACGACACCGTGCCTTTCGCTACACCCGCCAGGTCAGCTACATCAATTTGCGTGATGCGCAGCTTGTAGTTGAGTGTTTGCGCGCTTTTTTCGATGCGTTCACGTGTATGGTTATCAACCGAATCACCATTTTTGAGCGCGTTAAAAGCCACCATCATCGGTACTTTTGCTAAATCTGCTACGTCTTTAAGTGTGGCCATCATGTTTCCTTTGTTAATGTGCTTCTTTAAGAATAGCTCATGTCACTTCGCTCTCCTATGGGCTTAGGAGGTCCATTTGACAAACTTATAAACCCCATTATACTTAATTATTGAGACGTCTCAATAGAAAGCTGTCATGCATTGCCTGAAAGGAAAAATAAAGGGAGCGCGTCATGAAACAAAAGATTTTATTGGTTACACTGTTGATAGGTGTGCTTTTCACCTTACAAATTGCCCCATCATTTGCCCAAGAAACAACCTTACCGGATGTCCTGACCCTGCCCGATCAAATCGCTGGCGGACGTGACGTAACCATTACCGTTACCAACATGCCCTCAGTCGACCAGGCTGACCTGCGTGCTAACTGGGAAGCGACCGCACAACGGTTTATGGATTTGTATCCTAACGTGACTATCGAGGGCATGGAACTTGAGTATGATCCAGCCGCTTTTGTAGCACTCGCAGCCGGTGGTCAACTCCCAACTCTATTCCTGACCTACTTTACCGAACCCTCAAAGTTTATTGACCAGGGTGTTGTGGCAGATCTCACTCCCTATTTTGAGGGCGCTGGTGTCGGTGATGTGTTCAATCCGTCGATTTTGGATATCACCAGTCGCGATGGGGCAATCTACGGCATTCCGCTTAATGCTTATGCTTTGGGATTGGCCTACAATATCGAGATGCTGTCCGCAGCCGGTTATGATGCGCCCCCAGCGACCTGGGAAGAACTTGAAGAAATGGCTACCGCGCTGACCAACCGCGATGAAAATGTCGCCGGATTTGCATTTATTAATGATGGTTCAGGTGCAACTGGCTGGCACTTTACCAATATCGCCTACGGTTTTGGTGCGACCCGCGACGATATTATTGCCCCGGGTGAAGAACCCGATACCTATGTCGCTACCTATGGCGAAGGCCCAACCGCTGACGCACTGTCCTACGTTTATGATCTGCGTTGGAATGCTGATGTTCTGCCCGGTGCTACACTCGACTGGGCGAGCATTTCAGAAGCGCTGGTATCTGGCCGCGTCGCGATGGCGATCTATGCAGGCGATCAGTTCAACTTTGTTTACTTCCAATTCCCCGATGCCGACCTGTCCAATTTTGGTTATGCAGCAGCCCCCGCGGGGCCAAATGGTCGCATCACATTGACCGGTGGCAATCTGTGGATGGTCGCTGAAAACGCGACCGATGATCAGAAAGAAGCCGCAACCTACTTCCAGCTTTGGCGTCAGTTCAACCCCGAAGAAGTGAAAGCGACACTCGAAGCAAGCAATGAAGCCATTGGTATGCCGGTTCTGCCACTTTACGTGGGCGATTATCAGGCCCAGTGGGAAGCTTTCCGCGAGCCGTATAATATCCTGCCTGTGGAGAATTATGCCCCGTTTAACGACGCCATCAAGAATGGCGAAGTGACACTTCAGCCTGAACCCATCACCGCCGTGCAAGATTACTACACAGAAGTTGGGGTGGTCGTCAGCGAAGTCCTCAGTAATGAGAGCGTTGATCCTGCTGCCCGCCTCGCTGAGTCTGCCGAAGAATTCCAGGCGTTCGTTCTGGATCGTTAGTGATTGTCTCGAGGACGCCGGGGGGTGAGTATGCCACCCGGCGTTTTACCTATGGGTTAAACGAATGAATGCGCCTTATGAGATGAATAGTGCTTTATCGAAACAGACGAACAATACGGTGGCGAATAGAATTTCTTACCTCTCAAAGCAATTCACTGCCTATATCTTTCTCTTGCCAGCAATTCTGGTTTTCGCTTATTTTGCGTGGTATCCCATCGTCAAAGCTGTGGAGATGAGCTTTCAGGATGTCAGCCTGGCCGGAGAATCGACCTGGGTTGGGCTCGATAATTACAGGCTGATGCTAAAGGACCCAGCCTTCGAAATTGCGTGGCGTAACAGCCTTCAATTTGCGGGTTGGAGTATCTTACTTGGTTATCTACTGCCGGTAGCATTGGCAGTGCTCATCCGCGAGATGCGGTTCGCACGGGGATTTTTCCGTATCGTCTATTTCCTGCCAACAGTGGTGCCGGGTGCAATCGCGATCATCATCTGGCGTTTTATTTATGACCCGGATGCAGGCTTGCTCAATGAAGTTCTGATGCAGTTTGGCATTGCCCGCCAATACTGGCTGAATGACGCCTCACTGGTCAAACCAGCTATCGTCGCGATGATGACCTGGGGTTCATTTGGCGCAACAGCATTGATCTATCTTTCGACACTTCAGGAGATTCCCTCGGAACTGTATGAAGC
>JAIOHN010000811.1 GCA_019912985.1 Anaerolineae bacterium
TCTCATCATCAGTTCCAGAAGCGAGGACACGGCCCTGGCTGATCGCCAATGCTGATACCCGTGATGCGCCTTCGGCCAGAGTCACAATATCGCCATTGTAAAGCACACGATCAACGATGTTCATGGACGAACCTTTTCTAATGTCTGCTCCACTTCATGCGCAGTGGGTGTACCTTCAAGCCCTACACGTGTCACTGAATTTGCGGCTAGACGCGCGGCAACACTGGCAGCTAACCCAGGATTTTCGTTCAACAAAAACATACTCACCAGAAAAGAGGCGGCGAACACATCCCCCGCGCCTGTTGGATCATACTGCGGTACTTCGTAGGTATCGTAGTGATGCGGCTCTCCGTGCCAGTAGTAAGTCCCACCTTGATCACCTCGCGTAACCACCAAGCACTTCACAGCCTGGGCCATCATGGCTTCCAGCTCAGGAGCTTCTGCGACATCCTCAACGCTGAACACGACAATATCCACAGCACGCAAAACATCCGGGTCGAACCAGCGCCGAAAATGCACGCGTCCCTGCTCATCCCACTGACGAAACCAACCCTGGGCCGTAACCAATTTCAGCGAATGCGGAAAATGATACACAATTTCAGGATCCACCTCGTTGGTCAGCGGTGCCAGGTGAACCAGTCGAGTCTGTTCCCATCCAGGAGGCACATCATTTGCGGTAATCGAAGAGGCCACACCCCGGATAAATTGGGTGCGGCCAAGATCACCGTAAATATTCTCGAATGTACTGGTATCCTCAGCAGGCAGAACCACCTGCTCAGATACATAAGGGGTTAACTGCTCTAAAAGCGGTTCGTTCGCTGCAGCACTGGTCAATAATTTCACCGGCAGCCCGAAAGCATGAGCGGTGCGCGCAGCATAGGAGACGGTTCCTCCCAAATGGCGACCAGTGGCTGTCAAGTCCGCAGTGACATGACCAATCAGCAAATACTCTGCTATAGACATCGCTTAATTCGGAACGATGGTCACTTTTCGCGCGTTGCCCTCGCCAACACTGCGGGTGGTGACATCTGGATGATTACGCAAAGCAAGATGAATAATACGCCGTTCGTAAGGTGGCATAGGCTCCAGCGAAATCGTGCGATTTTGAGAGATCGCCTGGTCTGCCATCCGGTTCGCAAGTTCAAACAGCTTGTCTGTACGACTTGACTTGTAGTTATCCACGTCAACGACTATGTTAGCACGACGCTGCAGCTCACGACTGGTAATCAACCGCGTGATGTACTGTAGCGAAGAAAGCGTCTCACCGCGGCGTCCGATAAGCGACCGCAGATCACCACCCCCGGTGACATTGAGCAGCCAGGGTGCTTCTTCCTCGCCTTGACTTTTCTCGGATTTGCTCACCTTGACCTGCGCCCGGATGGACATCTTCTCCAGCAGTTCGGTTAAAACCACCCGTGCGACTTCTGCATCCTCATCGAGCTCAACCACTTCGTCTTCAACGAATTCTTCTTCAGGCTCGTCAACTACTGAGACCGGCTGCTGCTCCTTCTCAACGGAAGAAGAAACAATCAACAACTGCAGCCTCACACGTGCAGGACGCGCGCCAATGCCAAACATACCTCGCGACGGTTCCTCAAGGACTTCAACAATTACTTGATTTGGATCCACCCCAAGTTCTTCCAGGCCCTTGGAGATAGCCTCTTCGACACTTTCGCCGGTACTCTCTATGAAACGCTCTGAACTCATCGCAACTGCCTTTACAAAATGATACGGACGCATGCGAACAGCGCCCGTCTAATGCACTACTTTGATCTGGCCGTTTTGGTTTTCTGCTTGGTTTTTCTGGCCTTCTCACCATTTTCAGCAGTAGAAGGCTTGCTCACGGCCCTCGAAGATTCCACCTCTTTGCGCCCATTCACGGCAACAACTGCGGCTTCGTCCTCCTCCGCCGGTTTCAGCCTGAGAATCCGCCGCAAATCAAGTTTGGAATTCCCCATCAAACTGTACTGAATAATACCCACGACGTTGGAAACCACAAAATAAA
>JAIOHN010000812.1 GCA_019912985.1 Anaerolineae bacterium
GCATCGCGCAGCTGCAGATACAGACTGGCACCGTCATCGAAGGCCTGCACGGGCGCAACAAACGCATCGCCGGCAACGCGATACGAATGGTTGATGTTCATCGCAGCAGAAGCCACATTGAACTGGAGCGTCAAAACTGCAAATAAGGCAAGAGTTTTCTTCATTCGCCGGCTCGCAAGAATGCTTGGGTAGTGTTGGGCGGGATGGCGATATCGCCGGTCACGATCATCATGATTTCGGTACCGGGATCGACAATCGTGTAAGGAATTGCGCCGTTTTGCCGCCCCATCATTCGCTTCGACACCTCCGGCAAGGTTTGCTGGGCGATGGTCGACGCTGCATTGCTGCCGCCACCGCTATAGGTGCCGTATACGTTCACGGTATTGTTTTGGTTCCTACCTTCGATTGCAGCGCTGATCAAACCCAGGATCGCCGAGGGCCCCACAGCTTTCCAAAGGTTGCTGTAATATTCCCCTGACACACCGGGCTCGCCCTTGGCGTCAATCGCCGGCATCGCCGGCAACTCAACGGAACGGCCATCAGGCAACAATAAACGGCGGAACGAAACCATTACGCGCTCATCTCCCCCTTCGGGACGGGGTTTGTAGCTCCCCATCAAGCGAGAACCGCGCGGAATCAACAACCGGCGACCCGTTACAGAGTCGTAGACATCCATCGTGACACGCGCCACGACCACGCCGGGGTTCAATGTATTGATGCCGGTCACCATGACCCCTTTGATGACGGATCCCTCCGAAAGCAGGAACTGCCAGTCGCCCGGAGCTTTGGGTTTGATGATTGGCGCAACTGCATCCTGGTCACCATAGTCCGCCCCCCAAGACCCCTTTTGCATCCCATTGGTAGCTGGAACTCCCTGCGCTTGGGTTTTCTGGTATCCGGTTGCAGGTGAAGATGAAGGCGGAGACACATTCTCGCCTCTTGCGCTCTCGACCTTGTTGATCGAATAGTTCATGCCCTGAACCGCAACACCATCTCCAGCAAGAGGGCGACGCTCGTTTTCGCCACCATAACTCTCGAAAAACTTCATCTCAGCGGTTGCGCTCCCGGCCCTCTCCTGGGCGCGACGCATTTGCTCGATCAGCGCAGGGTCGATCTGCGGGGCCGCAGCTTGCGGAGTCCCGAATTTGCGCATCATTTCTTCGAACTCCTTTTTGCGCAGCCGCTCGGCCTCTTCCTTTTCGCGCTTTCTCAGCAGCTCCTCGGCCTCGAATTGCTTCTGGGCATCCTCTTCGGCTTTGGCCGTCATGTTTTTCGCAACCTTTGCGTCACCGGCAGGCTGCGCCTTCAATTCTTCCAAGCGCTTTGCCTCCGCCGCAGCGCGCCGGGCATCGTATGGGTTGTTCGTTACCATCATTACGAGGAAGCCGAACAACGCAAGAATGAGGAATCCGCCGGTCAAGAGAATGACCAGCCTCCGGTTGAAAGGACGTCCGATACCGCTGTTATTCATTGCCGCAGCCGAATAGACCAGAGCACTTTCGGCCGCGGCTGATCCTGACTTCCTGCTCGCCGATCTTCAATAGCAGTCCATCGACCAAACGGCTGACAAGCAGGTATTGGCCATGCACCGTGAAATCGACGACCTCAGCCTTGTCATCGGCCGTAAGGGCAAAGACGGCCGGCAAGTCCTGCTGCGTGCCCAGCTGGAGCCACGTAAACTTGCCATCATCGAAAACCATGCGTGGCCGGAAAGGCGCCTCGCCCTTGATGACATATCCGAAATTCAGCGACTCAGGTTTGACTGCGGGAGCACCAGCCGATACGGCCGAAGGGAAAGCAAGGGGCATCGCGCCCTGGCTTAAATTTGCCGGCATGCCGGCGGCGGCGGACAACATCTCGGGCGGCTCAAAGACGCCCGAAGCCGATCCCGGCACATCGTCATCCGGCACGCTCCAGCGCACACGCTGGAACCAGGGGTCCCCTTCTTTGCCGGATCGCAGAGTGATTTCGTAGGTACGCCGGTTTGTCACCAGGGTGGCGGAATTGAACAGTCCGCTGGCGGAAGCCTTGAGGAATAGGCGCTCACGGTTTTGAGCAATGTGATGCTTCCATCGAACCGTATCGGAAATGTAGAACCCCTGAATCTTTTCTCCCGCCGGCAACTCGATGTGCGTGAACAGCCCGTCCCGGGCGTGAATCGTGTAAGTCAGGTTTGGATCGTAGTTGAACAGCACGAGCCGGGTATCCTGGGATATGGGCCGGGCGGCGCTTTTCTCTTCGCGGTCAACCTGCTTCGCATGAACGGAAACAGACCACACTGCCAACGCCACAAGGGCGAGATTTTTAAGCAAGTTCATCGCTGATCGTGAAATGGGTAATGTAGAGACCGAGCGGATTTTTCAGAACGTCATCTTCCGATTCGGCCGGGACAAAGGAGTAGTGAATCGTGACCAACTTTCTGATTTCCTGGGCGGCAGAAGCACCGGTACGTCCCACCAGCGTCACCCGCACAAGCGCAACACCGTCGGCCACTAAAGAGATAGAAGAAACCCTGGCTTCACGACGATAGTTGGCGTTCTCGACCAGCTTCTTCAGCGGCTGATCGCGCTTCGTCACCCATTCGGACCATTCGGCCAGCGCAGCCCCACGAAGATACATATAGGACTCTGGCAGCAGATACTCCTTGGACCGCGTATCGATCGTCAGGAGATTGGTTGTCCAGCGGCCGAGGAAAAACCGCAAGTTCTTTTCATCGGGCTTGAAAATTTGCGCCACGCTGGTCGACGATCTCACCTCGCCGGAACGCGCATCCGCCTCAACGAAATATGGGATGCGCTCTTTCAACGGCAGCATTTGCCAAATTGCAATTCCTTGCAGTATTGCGACTGCCGAAACCGCGCTGGCAACAAACGCAAGCCTTCTGGATTGAGCCCTTGGCGCCTCGAAAGCTTCGATCCAGTTCCCTAGCCCTTCGCGGCGCGCACCAGGGGGGGTTCGATCATCTCTGTTTTGACTCATGGGAACGCATAATACATACGTAAGAATGCTATTGCAAGTGTTGATATTTTTCTTAGGATATGATATTATTTGATACGATATGAGAAGATCAACAAGAGGCAAAACCTATGGTCAATAACATCGCTTGGGCTCTGGCTGCCGCCAACATCGCGGCAACCTTCATGCTTTATGTCGGGCAGCCACAGGATCCACTGAAGCGTTATATCGGCGCCTTATCGCTGGGCCTGCTTTCCATGACCGCTGCCGCGCCAATCCATCAAGCCGGCGGCGGCGTGGTGGCCGCTTTTTTGATCTCCTCGCTCGGATCGTTGCTGGTGCTATGGAGCATCATCGGGGGCATCAGCGCATTCGTGAACCGAAACAAAAAAGGTCAGGCGAGGAGTGGAAGCGGCAACCAATCTGATAGCGGTCATAACTCCCCGGCAAGCCTGTACCCAGCACGGAAGCCGCGCTATACGCTTGGTGACATACAAGGCATGGTTGAGCTCAAGAACAAGCTCGACCATGCCTGGGGGGATGTTGTTAATAATGGCAAAAACGGCATTCTGTTTGGCGGGCCGCCCGGGAACGGTAAAACTTTCATTTCGGAGGCGTTGGCCGGTGCCATGGGCTGCAGTTTTCTTGAAGCCAGGATCGGAGAAATTGCGTCCAAGTGGGTGAATCAGACCACCGAGCAGATCAATACGATCTTCCTGGCCGCGCGCTGGCAGGCTCCTTGTATGTTATTTCTCGACGAAATCGACTCCGTGCTGCGCAATCGCGCGGATCTCATGGGAATGGGGGATGCGGAGGCCCCGCGCATCGTCAATGCCCTGCTGACCAACATTGCCGATGTGCACAGCCATCCGGAATGGCAGGTGCTGGTGGTGGCCGCCACCAACCACATGGACCATCTCGACGGCGCGGGAATTCGTGAAGGCCGTTTCGACTTCAAGATCGAGATCCCGCCACCCGACTTTGAGGCGCGAGTCGGCCTGCTCAAAAACAACCTGCTGAAAGGTTATGCCTTCGAAGAGGGCGTGGCCGAGCGCGCCGCCAAACGATGGGAGGGCTTCTCCGTCATCCGGATCATTACTGTTGCCGAGCGCGCCGCACGCTTCGCTGGCGAAGCCGGCTCCAAGAAAATCGGCTTTCGCACCCTGATGGCGGCCTTGCGTGACGTTCAAGGCGCCCGCGGCCTGAATCTGCCGGAGGGCACCCTATCGCTCGATGAGCTCAAGTTCGACGAGGACATCCGCGCCGAACTGCGCGGGCTGGCCAACCGCATGACAAATGTCGAGCAAATCGAGGCGCGCGGCGGCACCATCCCGAAGGGGGTTGTGTTCGGTGGCCCCCCGGGGACCGGCAAGACGGCCGTCGCCAAAGCGCTCGCGATTGCCTCTGGCTGGGCATTCCTCCCCACAACCGGGCAGGAGTTGCAATCCGCCCCGGAGTCGCTGGACAAGATCATCGACAAGGCGCTCGATCTGCGGCCCGCCATCGTTTTCATCGACGAGGCCGACGACATCCTGCAGGACCGCGCCGCCAGCCCGTGGACCAAGGCCTCGACCAACAAGCTTCTGGCCGTGCTTGATGGCGCCAAAGCGTTGCCGGACGTGATGTTCGTTGCCGCGACGAACGCACCGGAAACGCTGGATGCGGCTGCTATCCGCGACGGGCGTTTCGGCGAGAAATACATTTTCCGCAATCCGTCTCAGGAAACGGTCGAGCACATCGTAGAGATGTTCATGAAGGAAAAGCCAATGGCTCCCTGGGCGGCGGATTTCACGCCGCAAGCTGCCGCTGCGCTAATGCAGGGGCTGGCGCCGGCGGATGTACGCGGGCGGCTTCAGGCCGCAATCAACCGCGTGGCGGGGGATGATCACGCCAAGGTAACCCTCGGAACGCTGCAGCGCGTCTTGCAATAAATGTCTTTGCTTTCCCTACACCCGGCATGGCTGGCAGCAGTGCCAGCCATGATCGCCGGCGTGGCCTGGCTTGATCTTGCCTGGCTTCCCATTCTTCTTGTTGTGCCCTGGGTCATCCTGTCGCAAAAACACCGTGCGATCGCCTTCGCTTCGGCCTGGGGGTATTACGCAGCCTTCTCGCGGGACCTCCCGGAAGCCTATGCCAAGTTCTATCCGGCAGCATCGTCGCTATGGGGGTGGTTGGGTTGGGCCTTCTGGGCGGCGACTCTCGCTCTGCCATGGGTATTCTTGATCAGAAGGAATATGACGCCGGAGCGAAAGGCAATTTCGATTCTCGTTGCACTCACCGCCCTTACCGTTCCGCCTTTTGGGTTCTTCCATTGGGGATCGCCATTGCTGGCAGGCGGCGCCCTATATCCTGGGATGGGGGTATTGGGCCTCTTGGCAACCGCGGCCCTTGCCGCAACATTTCCGTTATGGCGGAAGAAAACCGCCTTGGCGACCCTCGCATGCCTACTTGCATTATCCGTCGCGGCAAACACGCTCTGGACCACCCCTGCCCGACCAGAAGGTTGGGTTGCCATAAACACCGAGATGGGCAGGCACCCACCTATCGCCAATCGAACCGAAGTAATAGGGAGGCAGGAAGCGCTTTATGCGCTGGCAACAGAAAAGCTATCCGAAGAAGGCATTAAGGTCATCCTGTTCCCGGAATCAATCGCCGGCATGGATAGGGCTGCAATCGATTTTCGTTGGCGTCCTTTATCGAAAAGCCTTGCCGATAATGGCGGCGCGCTTCTTATGGGCGTGGACATTTGGGATGGCAGCAAAGGATATCTGAATGCTCTCAAGGAACCGGGAGGCAAGATTGTTGCCCGAGCCAGAGTGCCCATGCCGGCCGGTAGCTGGAAATTCGGTTTGGCACCGGGCGCATTCTCCGACGTCTTCGGTAGCGGAACGGTAAACGTTGCGGGCCGGAAAGCTTCTGTCTCGTTTTGCTACGAGGACTTCATCCTTTGGCCCCACCTCGAACTGCTGACATGGCAAACAGAAGTTCTACTTGCGCCAGGCAACCAATGGTCATCCAAGGATCTTGCGGCAGAGAACACCCAGAATGTTTCGCTTGCAGCGCTAGGTCGGTTGGCCGGCGTGCCGGTGTTGCGCGCAAGAAATCGGTGATACTCCCAATCCGCTAAAGCGGAAGGGCTTCTGACGGCGAGGCGAGGATGTGGCCTGTGCCTTGCGGCGCCCGAACGGTATCGGTGGTTGCGTCCTGGCTTCCGTGCAGCAACACCGGTCGACTTGCGCTCGACCGGTGGCCCGTATCCGGGCGACTACTACGATCGAGCACCCGCCTTGCGGCAGTGCCGGGCCGTAGATACGTGACCTCTTTCGAGACGGGGAATGTCGGTTTTTCGCCAAACGCGATCTCGTGCATGTTGATGCTGCCGACAAGATCGCGATGACCGGTGAAACCACATACCTTGCAGGCCCAGACACGCCCGCTCGGTTTGTGTTTGTGACCGCATTCCGGACAACGGCTGGACGTCCCCCGTTCCGTGCCGCTGAAGCTCGAAATGCCGGCCTGCCTGCTCTTGTGAGTCAGGTAATCGATGTCGCGGCCATACTCCCACTGCGACATCCGTTGGTTGTGATGGCGACCGCTGCGCCGACTCCTGACGCCATCCGGGTTGCCGATGTAGAGGCTAGAAACCTTGTTGTGCCGGCAGAAGTCGATGACCTGCCGCGTGCCCTTGTGACGCAAATCCCGGATGCGCCGTTCGGCTCTCAGGGCATAGCCATTGCGGGCGCGGCTGAGCTTCTTCCACCGCCTGGAACCTTTGATGCACCGGGTCATCTTTGCGGCGATGGAGCCGTGCATCTGGTTCAGCCGCCGCTTCTCGGAGCGAATGCCGCGGCCGGAGACGATCAAGCCTTTCCTTGTACTGGTGGTGACGGCGCACTGGTGTATCTGTCCGAGATCGACCGTCGCTTGGGCGCCAGCGGCCATCGCCGACTCGATTTCCGTCCCGACGGTGACATGCAGCTCGTAGCCGATGCGGTTCCAGACGATCTTGCAGGCCGATGGCTGCGCGAGCCATTCCGGTCTCGGCAGCACGATGGATTCGCGACCGCGCCCCATCGGCAGGACGATCCGTTTGCCATCGAGCGCCATCGCCTGAGCGGGCCACATCAGCGAATAGAACCGCTTGTCCTTATAGGGATAGCGGATATCCTTGCGGCCCGACTGGCGCAGCTGGCGCGCCGTGTCCACATTCGCAAGGAAAGCGTGGCAAACCATCTGCGCCGATTGGGAATGCAGTCCGAAGCGGCCTTTGGTGAGTTTCTGCAACGCATCGCGATTGGGCCACTTGCCGTGCTCGGTCATGGCGACCTTGAGTGCATCGCGGCAGACGCCCCAGACCTTCCCGGCCTCGATCTGTCCGTTACGGATGATCCGCGACGTCTTCCGTGACAAGCCCGTAAGCACTTCGATCCGAACGGTTTGCGCAACTTCGACCATGACGTTATGTTAAACGGACACTACAACCAGAGCAGGCCGCAACAACCTCACGCCTACCTGCAGCCCAGGCCGCCGCACCTCCGCGACAACCCCCCTTCCCTGCTCATCAGCGGCCGGCACCTGCAGCACCGACTCATGCAGGAGCGGGTCAAACTTCTCGCCTTTCAGGCCAACTTCGACGGCGCCCGCAGCAGAAAACACTTTCTCGCATTGCTGAAGCGAGTCGGTGATTGCCTCGCGGTGGGCCGCATCAAGAGAAGGATCCAGAGTCATGGCCATCAGGATGTCGTAAATAGGTAGAAGTCCAGCCAGGACTTGCGCCGCCGCGTTACGCTCGCGGCTATTCAGCACGGGGTCTCTGACAGTCACCGCGTCAATATAGTCATGAAATTGCTGATTGCCGTTTTCCCTGCGGAACACATCCATGACCTCTTCGAATCGTCCAACAGTAGCCCATTTCCACTCTGGCGTATCCCTGCGGCCGAGTGACACAAGAGGATGCCCTGGATCGATTGTTTTGAGC
This sequence comes from Anaerolineae bacterium, assembly GCA_019912985.1. GTDB lineage: Bacteria > Chloroflexota > Anaerolineae > Aggregatilineales > Phototrophicaceae > JAIOHN01. The sequence goes on from JAIOHN010000812.1 coordinate 7,934, forward strand.
GCAATCTGAAGCTCGAGGCGCATAGCGGTTTCCGACGCAAGCGCTACGCGCATTTCATCCAAAAGGCTTGACACGTCCATATCATCCGCGCCGCGCTCACCCCGCCCTGACCGTGATGGCGATTCGAGCGAATCAGCCCCTGGCGCAACGAGTTTTTTCTTGAACGTAAACACGAACAGTCTGGCTATCTATGCGGCCGGTAGCTGTAGTTGCCGCCAATGCGGCCAATTCCAGCTGGAGGCACAGA
>JAIOHN010000813.1 GCA_019912985.1 Anaerolineae bacterium
TCCCAACACTGGTCCAGTATGGTGGGCAGCGCATTGTGGAGGCCCCGGCCAGTGATGACACCGCTGCTGCCGCGACCGATGAAGAACTGCTGCCCCGGCTGGTGCTTTCTGGCCTGGGTGCGCTGGTCGTGCTGGCAGGGATGGCGGTGCTTGGGATCATCATCTATCTGGTGGCTTTCCGGCCACGCACACCGGCACGCCCCTACTATGCCGCGCCACCGCCCACGCCCACGCCATCCGAGATGCCGCCAGTGGTGCTTGGTGAGGATGATATTCCCGACATGCCGGAAGAAAATGATCCGCTGGAAGATGAAGAAGAGGGTGTTTCCGAATCCCGCCCCTTCGTCCAGGAAGATACCGACCAGATCAAGCCGGTTTAGCAGGAAGGCAACCTCATGCTGGCGACCACCGACCGTGAAACCGCCCTGCGTTTGCTCGATGTGGAGCATGAGGCGGTTCGCGCCCTGATTGATGAACTCACCGAGACTGAAATGCTTCAGCCGGATACCATCCGTTACGGTCTGTATCCTGATCAAAAGCTGTCATTCAAAGACCTGCTGGCGCACCTGATTACCTATGAAGCCTACGCGATTGAAGCGATCAGCGCGTGGCAGCAGGGCGAAAAGCATTGGATTATCGACGCGATGGACAGCCCACTCGGCAGTCGTGAGGTGCATTATCAGGGGATTGAGTGCCGCCGCGAGTTCTCACTGGCGACGGTGCTTGAGGAATGGGACACCACGCAGACGCAGCTCAAAGCGGTGATTCAGGGGTTGAGTGATGCCGAGTGGCACGCGCCAGCACCTTTTGCGACGCCTGCGCCACTCGACCTGGGTGGGATGCTGGAGGCGATTTTAGTCGCCCCACCACGCCCACTTTACCGCCATCTGCCGGTTCATATCCCCGACAGTGAGGTTTATATCCGTACGCTGCGTCGTTAACGGGCGAAGTTGCTGTTGCCAACGAAGCGAATGCCCCACACCAGCAGCACCGCACCAACGACGCCAACGACCACATTTCCGACCAGCCATAACTGGCCGATGCCACCCAAACCGAGCGCGCCCAGGATAATCGAGCCGACAATCCCGCCGACCAGGCCCAGCACGACATCGCCAACCGGGCCATAACCCCGGCCACGAAGCAGCCGTCCGGCCAGCATCCCCGCGACCATCCACAGCAGCACCGGGATAATCAGCCCAACCAGCCCCACGGCCAGATGCAGCACCGGCCCCAGAAGCACCAGCGCGGCGATCACCATCACAATCACAATTACAGCAGCCATTGTTTAGAACCCTCTTGTACAACAATCGTCAATAAGTTATACGCAGATGGGGTGAAAATGTTGCTCAGCGGGCGATGCCAGCGATCAGCAGTTCCAGCGCCAGACGCGGGGAGATGCGCCCGGTTTTCATCTTGAGGTCATAATCTTGCAGCACGCGGTAGATTTCTTCGAGCTGTGCCAGGGTAAAATTGCGTGATTGATCGGCGGCTTTGTTGGCGGGAAACTCCGAGCGGACGCCAAGCGCATCGCGCAGACCGGCACGGCTGCCATGGACCAGCAAATGCTCTTTTGCCAGCAGCAGCAGCCGGAACTGGCGCACGATCATGCCATAAATGCCAAAGCCTTCATCGCGCGGGTCATCATCCAGCAGGCGCGAAAGCAGCGTCAGCGCCAGATCGCCGTGGCCGGTAGCGATGGCATCCACCATGGCAAAGATATTGGCCTCGGCCACATAGGGCGTAAGCGCGGCGACATCCTCTTCGCTGATCGGGCGCTCGCCACCCACATAACTCACCAGCTTGACCAGTTCGTTATCGGCGCGGCGCAAGTCATCCCCGGTCACACTCGCCAGCGCCTGTGCCGCCCGTGGTTCAATCTCCACTTCGTAGGCGCTTTGCGCCCGCTGGATCAACCACTGGGTGCTGTCCTTGGGGGCATTGAAGGCCTTCTCGTAACCGGTGGGCGACGACCGCGCCAGCTTGACGATTTTGTGGCTGTCAGAGAGGGCGCTGCTTTCGACAAACACCAGCCGCGCCCAATCCGGCAGGGTGGGCAGGGTTTCTTCCAGGCGGGCGACGGCCTGTTTACCGGTCTCGCCCGCGCCTTTGCGGGTGATATGCGCCAGCATGTGCTTGACAATCACCAGCCGTTTTTCAGCCAGGAAGGGGAAGGAGGTCACAGCGTTCAGCACTTCGGCCACGCTCACCTGCTCGCCATCAAATTCCGACATATTCAGCTCGCCATTGGGCGATTCAAGCATCTGCGTGCGCAGGTGCTTGATCTCTTCCTCCAGGCGCAGGCTGTCCGTGCCGTGAAAGATGTAGAAGGTCGGTGTGGGTTTGGACATGGAAATTTACGGCGGGTTAAACGCGCGTCACTTTAGGTTGAGTGGGTCTGGATGGTATAGAGGGTGATCGGCTGCATAGTCAGCGGCATCCGTGATGGACGGCTGGAAATATCGAGGATTTCCATATCGCCGGGGTCGCCATCGGTGGTGATGAAGCGCTGCAAATTCAGCCCCAACGGCTCGGACATCAGGATCGCCAGCATCATCGACAGCATCACATAGGGCAAACGGTTGAATGCGGTACGGCGGCTTACCCCGCTGACTCCGGCAATTGCCACCAGGCTGGTGAGCATCCCCGTGGTCAGGCGGCTGGTGCCGCAGCCGGGATGGACTGCCAGGCCATGTTCACCACCTTTCATGCGGCGCAGCGCCTCACGCACCGCGCTATCGACATCCTCTGCCGAAGCCTGCGTGAACAGGACAAATCCACCATCCGAGCTGCGTCCCATCATAGGCGTATTTTTATAACGATGAGAAAGGATATGCACTGTGGCATGTTCCAACCCGTGATTGCGGCGCGTCCGTTTGATATACGGCAGGCGCAGCACAGGCGCGATTGTCTCTGCAAATTGTTGTAACATCAGAACTCCCTAAAACAAACTATGTCTAATCTTATCGCATAGGAACCATATGGTACAAAAACACATTTCACCTTACACTGAATATTGTTTGCATTTTATCGAGAGAAGGACATGAATACTATGCGCTATTTTTTTGTGTTCCTCCTTTGCCTGCTGATCGGTATGCCAGTGCTGGCTCAGGATGCAACACCCGTCGAGATCGGCGAGAGCGTGTCCGGCGAATTGAGCGAAAGCCAGCCCGAAGCGCTTTATACCTTTAGCGGCGAGCAGGGACAATCCATTATTATTACCCTGACATCTGATGATTTTGATGCTTATTTGCGGCTCCAGGATGAAGCCGGGGACGATATTGCTACGGATGATGACAGCGCGGGCGGTTTTAACTCGCAGATCGGGCCGCTGCCATTACCCACCAACGATACTTATACCGTGGTTGCAACCAGCCTCAGCGGCAACGCTACCGGCAGCTATACACTCACTGTAGATCGCAGCAGTGTTGAACCCGACGACACGGAAGACATGGATACCGACTCATCCATGCAGACGATTGAGTACGGTCAGACAATTGAAGATGAACTGACCAGCGAAGTCCTTGCGCGGGTATACAGCTTTACCGGCGCGGAAGGTGATGCCGTCACCATTAGGCTGTCGTCGGATGAGTTTGACTCCTATCTGACCCTGCAAGACAGTAACGGCACCACGCTGCTGACCGATGATGACGGCGCTGGCAGTCTCAACTCGTTGATTGGCCCCTATGCGCTGCCAGCAGATGACACCTACACCATCATTGCCAGCAGTCTGAGCGGCGACGCTATCGGCAGTTACACGCTCGTTTTCAACACTGCCGCAATCACATCACTGGCGTTTGATACCCCGCAGGAAGTCACTGTCGAGACGGGTGGCACTTATTTCCAATTTGACGCTGAAGCGGGACAGGTCATCGATATCGTGGCGGAGAGTGGTGATACTGTCGATACCAAGATGTCGCTGCACAGTCCTAGCAATTACGAAGTCGCCAGCGATGATGACAGCGGCGGCAGTTTTGACCCGGCGATCCGTAACTTTGCCGTTGTCGAAACCGGCACCTATACGCTGCTGCTCAGCCCTTACTCTGAATTTGATACCGGTGATGTGACCGTCACGCTGACCAGTGTGGAACTCGAGTCGCTCGATGACGGCCCGCAGGTATTGAAGCTCAACGAAAAGCAGAATCATGCCCTGGTTACATTCGAGGGTGTTGCTGACCAGCCAGTGCGGCTGACTTTCGAGATCGACTCGGAAGATGATTATGCGTCTCCATCTGTGACGCTGACTCAGGCAGGCAGTTCGCTGAGCTACAACAGCTTTACGAATGTGCAGGAAGTGTCCTTCGTCACGGTCATCCCTGATGATGGCCCGGTCACGATCACGGTGGAGAATTACTCCTACACCAACATTTCGATCACAGTCACCCTGGAAGCGATCGAATAGTTTTTGAATCAAACAGGGGCGACCAAGTGGCCGCCCCTGCAATCTGGTCTTTTCCCACTGGCTTACAAAATCTGCGAGAGAAATTCCTTGGTGCGGGGATGCTGCGCGCTGGTAAAGAAGTAATCCGGCGTCCCCTGCTCGACAATGCGCCCATGATCGAAGAACAGCACCCGGTCCGCCACTTCGCGGGCGAAGCCCATCTCGTGCGTCACCACCATCATCGTCATACCGCTGCGGGCCAGTTCTTTCATCACGTCCAGCACTTCTTTGATCATTTCCGGGTCCAGTGCTGAAGTTGGCTCGTCAAAGAGCATGATTTTCGGCTCCATCGCCAGGGCGCGGGCGATGGCGACACGCTGCTGCTGCCCACCGGAAAGCTGCCCCGGATACTTGTTGGCCTGCTCGGGAATACCGACGCGCCGCAGCAAATCCATCCCTTTGGCCTCCGCCTTATCGCGCGGCCAGTGGCGCACCCGCATCGGTGCCAGCGTGATATTCTGGATTACAGTCAGATGCGGGAAGAGATTAAACTGCTGGAACACCATGCCAATTTCGCGGCGAATGGCGGCGATATTGCTGATGTCGTGGCCCATCTCCAGCCCGTCCACCACAATCTTGCCTTCCTGATGCTCTTCCAGGCGGTTGATGCAGCGGATAAATGTCGATTTGCCAGAGCCGGAGGGTCCGATCACCACGACCACTTCCTGCGGTTGTACCTCGACACTGACATCGCGCAGCACGTGGAACTCACCAAACCACTTGTTGACATTACGACAGATAATAATCGGCTCTTCATCCGCCAGCGCGCTGGTTGTACGGGTCTTTACTTCCTGTTGTTCGCTCATAATTCCTCTGGCTAAACTCTGCGCGCCGCGCCAGAACCACTGGCCTCGATGCGGCGGCTCATAATCGACATCATATAACTGAACACGAAATAGACGATTGAAATAAACACAAATACCTCGCGGCGCAGGCCGATGAACTCCGTCTGTGCGACGACCGCCTGAGCAATACCGGTCAGGTCAATCAAACCGACAATTGCCACCAACGAGGTGTCTTTAAACAGGGAGATAAACTGGCCCACCAGCGCCGGGATCACTGCTCGCAGCGCCTGTGGCAGGGTAATGTAGAGCGTGACCTGCCAGCCTGCTAAGCCCAATGCCTTGGCGGCTTCCTCTTGACCAGGCGGCAGCGACTGCAAGCCACCGCGCACATTCTCCGCCAGATAAGCCGCGCTAAACAGCGTGACCGCGACCATTGCCCGGTAAGGCGCTGTATCTGGCCCACCTAACCAGGGCGCGACAAATGGCACCAGCAGCATCGACATCACCAGCACGGTAATCAACGGCACACCGCGCACCAGCTCGATGTAGAGAATGGAAAAGCCTTTGACCACGGGTAAATGACTGCGGCGTCCTAAAGCCAGCAGGACACCAATGGGGAAAGCACAGACGATCCCGACCACGGTCAGCATCATCGTCAACAGCAAGCCACCCCACAATGGTGGGTCGGTCGGCGGCAGAATGCCAAACCCGGCGATCAGGATAAAGGCGACCACCGGCAGCACCGTGAGCATCCAGATAGATGCCCGTTGTGACTGCTTACGCCGTTGTTCGGGTGGCGAAAACTGACGGTCGGCTGCTCGTGCCAGCACATAACCAATGACACCCGCCGCCAGAATAATGAGCAATCCATCGCGAATTCGCGCCAGGAACGGCCCCACAAACAACGACAAATAATCGTAAAGTG
>JAIOHN010000814.1 GCA_019912985.1 Anaerolineae bacterium
GACGCAGCCTGTGCTGCGGCTTTTCCTGGCGACCTGAGCGAAAAATTGGCAGTCGTCGTCGAACGCCTGAATGCAGCGCCGCTTGCGATTACGGTACTGGGCCAGGATATCGACTTTAATGGAAGCGACCTTCTCATTGGCCTGGGCGCCTTTCTGAAAGATGAGCAAAATACCTCCTTGCTGCCTGGCCTGCTGGCGGGCCTCGATGCCGGACAGTATGACGACATCGAATATTACGCCAATGCGCTGAGCACACCGCCAGACCCGCTCAACCCAATCGGAGCCTGGCTCTCGATGCGCTGCACCGACAGCATCCTGGCCGTGACTCCTGAAGCGATGGAGGCCAGCTTACAGGCTATCCAGCCCGCATTTTACGAAATTTACCGCCAGGCGCATCAAGCACAGGTCGAACAGTGCCAGGCCTGGAGAGCGCGTATGCCTGATGAAAGCGACCGGCTACCAGCTGTTGCTGATACCCCGGTGCTGATTATCAGTGGTGCGTTGGACCCTTACAGTTCCCAGGAATGGCTGGATTCGACGCTGGCGCATCTGCCAAACGGCCAGGGAATTATGCTGCCCTACCATCTGCACTACGTCGTCCAGCATCCCTGCGCTTCCGATTTGCTGAGCGGCTTTATTGATGACCCAACGGCGACTCTGGATTCAAGCTGTATGGCCGACATTCAGCCGCCGGTCTTCAAGCTGCAATAATGTCACTAAATGACTCGGCTGGCGCATATATCGCCAGAAGGAGAGAAAAAATGTTCAAGCGAGTTGCAATCCTGTTGTTGTTGGGACTGGTCTTGTCGCCGGTGCTGGCGGTACAGGCACAGTCCGCCTTCGATGCCGCGGCTGCCTTAGGCGCTGGTATTTCCGATGGCGACCTGTATGTCTTTACCCCCACAGAGGCCATCAATTTGACACAGGACGGCCAGGGCAGTTTTCGTCAGATCGAGTGGCGAGGCAATATCCTGGCCTACAGTCGTACCAATGCAGATGGCATCCTCAACCTCTGGTTGAGCGTCAACGGCGCAGCGCCAATCATGCTGCTGGATAATATTGACCCGTTGTATCCCTTCAGTTTCACCGCGGACGGTCTGCTCGTGTTCGCGCAGGACACCCGGGTCGAGACCGAGGCTCCGTTCATGACGGAGGTCTTTACCATCGCCATGGAAGCAGATGCGGAACCACAGCCGCTAACGCAGATTGACACGACGATAGCCGTATCGCCCGGCTGTGGTGGTGGTTCGCCCATCCCGACCGACTGGCAATACTGGACGGAGGCAGGATTCGCGGGCAAACATCGCATCCTGGCGCTGACGCCATATGGCTTGGTGTATACACTTGATTGTGTCGGCGAACGCACCGCCCTGCTCGACCTGGATACACAAGAAACGGTCGAGCTCGGTGAGAACTTTGGTAATGTGCGGCTTTCGCCAGATCGCAGCCATCTGTTAGGCCTGATTTATGACCATGCTCAAGCAGAACTCGGACCAAAACTGGCGACGCTTGATCTGTCAACACAGCAGCTGCAAACCTACGATACTGATGTGTTAGCCGACCAGGTCGCATGGTCCAGCACGGGCGAAGATATTTACTACACTGTCCGAAACGCCCTGGACGAAGCGCTGCCCATGACGGCTGAGGAACAGGAAATTGTCAACCGGTCTTTCGGCTCACAAGGCGAGAACTTTGGTTTTCCTGTGTATATGGTTCAAATTCACCGTTTCAACCTATCGTCAAACGACGATGCCACACTCTACACAGCACCGGAGAGTGCAGCCAGCATTGGCCGACTCTTTGCGACTCATCTGCATACACTGGTCTTCAGCCAGATTCCTAATCTCCAGGACTGGATTGCTGCCCTCACTGCTGAGCGCTTTGATCTATCTTCTCCGACAGACAGTACGGCGCTGCAACTTGAGACCGTACCGGTTACGGCCCTGATCTTGGATCTGGAGACATCTGAACTGTCGACAGTGGGCACGAATGTCAACCTGTTTACCCCCAGGAGTTAAGCGATATGCAAAACACGCTCATTCAGCGGATGTATGCGCAGGAAGAAGACTACTGGCGGCTGCGGGCCTTTCTGCGCGAGGTGTTCTTGCTCTACGACTGCCAGGGGCTTAGCTGGCAGGTGGCACGCCTGGATTACTGGCGCTATTTTGGCAACGAACACCTGGAGCACTACCGTCTGCATGACGCCATCTGTTTGTGGGAAACCGACGACGGGCAGATCGCCGCTTTCACTACGCCAGAGAGCCGGGGCAGTGTCTACCTGCAAGTGCATCCGGGGTGGCGCACGCTTGAACTGGAAAACGACATGCTGGCTGCTGCTGAACGCTGTCTGCCCGAGACGGATGACAGCGGCCAGCGTCACCTGACTGCCTGGGCGCATCAAACAGACGAACTGCGGATTTGCGCTTTACAGGAACGCGGCTATGTCCGCGGTGATTGGCCTGAACACCAGTTTCGCCGCTGCCTCGCAGACACCATACCAGATTTTCGACCGGCCCCTGGCTACACCGTACGCTCGATGGGTGACAAATCTGAACTCCCGGCACGAGCCTGGGTCTCGTGGCGTGCCTTTCATCCCGATGAGCCGGACGAGCACTATGATGGATGGGACTGGTATCTCGACATTCAGCGCTGCCCGCTTTACCGTCGCGATCTCGATCTGGTCGCAGTCGCGCCGAATGGCGAACTGGCGGCCTTTTGTACCGTCTGGTATGACGATGTGACACGGACTGGTTACTTTGAACCCGTAGGCACATCACCGGAGCACCAGCGCAAAGGCCTGGGCAAAGCGATCATGACCGAAGGATTGCGCCGCCTGAAGCATATGGGTGCGCTCTATGCAACGGTGGCAGGTTTTTCTCAAGCGGCCAATGCGCTCTATGCCTCGGTCATGTCGTCCGATTTCTCGCTGTATGAGCGCTGGCAAAAGACCTTTTAGGAGGAATACATCATGTCGAAACGATTGCTCATGCTCGTCATACTGTTGATATGGTCATCACCACTGGCTGCACAAAATGACAGCCGCGACTTTAACGGCTACCGCTGGTACGACGACGGTATTCACTTCACCTATCCGCTATGGATTGCCGGGGATGCAGTGGCGACTTTCGTGCCCGCCTCCGCTGGATCACCCGAAAGTGTGAAGGTCATCTTTCAGGATTATCATGATGATGTGGGTTGGCTGCCAACTGGGGCAGAGATACAAATCTTGCCGGTGACGGCACTGCCGGAACTGGATGCAGCGGTGCTTGCGGATCATCTGCGCCTGCTAGACAACCTGGACGATATGACCATCACGGTCGCTCAAGCCGAGGCCCTGGATTTCGAGACCGGGTCGGGCTGGCGCTTCGTCGCCTTCATCCAAGATGAGCAGGGGGCTGCCAACCTGTCGTATCGCTATCTGGGCAAAACCGCTGATGGACTTTACCTGATACGTGCTGATTTCCCATTTCATGAGGTTCAGTTCGACAATGTACAATCACTGGATGCCCTTTCTCCCAACGATTTTGCGCTTGATTTGGAGACCCTGGATACGCTTGTCGCGTCGTTGAGCGTGACTTCACCGGCAGCCACTTTCCTCACCGCTGAAACCGGCGGCCAGGTGGATTATCAGGGTATCCATTTCAGCTATGATCCTGCCCTGGCATACCGTGTTGAAGTTGATGCGACTGCGCCGGTGACTCCACCCGAAGCCGAAAGCAGCATGTATGGCGAAATGCCGGGTTATACGCGCTTCTCCCTGGTGGGATATCCAACGCTAGGGCGGATACAGGAGCCGCAGCTTTTTGTAATGCCTGTAGACGAGTTCCCTGCGGAGGATCAACCATACGGGGCACAGCTTCAGCAGTTGCAGTCACTGTTGGCGGCCCAACCCGACTCGAGTCCGGCGGCTGACCCTGGCAGTCAAAACCATGAATCGCTGCCGATCTTCCCGCTCATCAACGCCGCGCAGACCATCGTTTCGCAACCACAGTACCACCGCTTTGAAGACGGTGAAGGGCTGCGCTACATCACTTACTATGCACAGTCGGCAGAGCCGCTGGCGTCGAATGATCTGTTTTATACCTTCACCGGAATCAGCGATGACGATCAATATGTCGTGGCCGCAATATTTCCACTGTTCGCGGGCTTTCTGCCGCAGGGCACAACGGTTTACAACATCGCAGAATACGAGCGGTTCATGATGAACTACCAGACATATCTCGACGGCCTGCTTCTGCAAATTAACGTAATGGATCAGAGCGCTTACCTGCCACAAATTGACCGGCTGGACGCAGTGATAGCCAGTCTGACGCTGGAGTAACTGCGATGAAGTCCCAGCATCACCGCGACCCGGACGGGTGTTCCTCTGGTTGGGCGATCTAGTTGGTCTGCTGCTAGTCCTGCTTTACGTCGGCTTGCCAACGATGATGGCACTGGCAGCGGTCATATTGGCTGGTGGTTCCGCCAAGGATTCACCATTAGGCTTTAACGAGGTCACGCTGACACCGAGGGTCTCCAGCAGCAAGTGGTAATGATTTAAGGGAGCCTTATGTCAATCATGGTATAGTCTAATCATGTACACCTTAACACATTTTCTTGGGGTGACACATCATCTGTCAAGTTAAATGAATTGACAACTAAGCGCAAGTGCGTCCCGCCGTCACTCGGTCAAAATGCTCAGAATAGTACACGGGTCCGACCCACCATTTCACCATTCGGGAGCGACGGGGGTCGAAGCATTGGCAGTATAACGTTCTGGTACTTCCTCCAAAGCGAAAGTTTTGGAAATTGGCTGGTTAAAGTGATGTCTAAATTACGAAGCGCTGCATGATAGCATGAGCACCACTTGAATTGACAAAGGTAACAAACAGGGACTATAAAGTCATTCCACGTAGTTGTAGCTGGTTACCCTGCTCCTCCTAGGGCTTATTGACTACACGAAGCGGTATAACCTATCACCTCTGCTAGAAGTTATCCAACTCAGGGTACCGCAGGAAAAAATGCGCAAACAGCCGAATGACGCTGTAGCGGTTCGCTCGTACGCCTTGCATCCCCTCCATGTTTTCCAATTCACCATAGATGTTTGTGAGATGTCCCGCCACAACACTCGGGCAATGCATAATCGATTGGCTGTCTCCTGATTAGTCAGGCCGAGGCTCACCAACTGCAGCACTTCTCATTGGCGTGTCGTCAACCCGACATAAAACTTCAATACTCAAATTACGGATTTGTTGACAATTCAATCGCATATTGTATACAATACTTCAATCTTGACAATAATTGCAAGTTTTTGGACTCTGCGAAATGACTTTTTCTCAAATTCGAGCGCTCAACTTGCGTGAACAGGTCGCAGATCAAATTCGTAGCGCCATCATCGAAGGTCGTCTCCGGCCCGAAGATCACATTACGGAAGTGATGTTGAGCGAGCAGTTGGGAGTCAGCCGGACACCGGTTCGAGAAGCCTTAATTCTGCTTGAACGGGAAGAACTGGTGGTCTCCATTCCCAATCGTGGCTTCTTCGTTCGCAGTTTCGATGAACGGGTGGTGTCAGAACTCTTCTCCATGCGCACAATCCTGGAGAATTTTGCGGCTGACCTGCTGGTAGACCGACTCACGCCAGAAGACGATTCCCGCCTGACCCAACTGATCGAGCAGCAGGCTTTTTATCTTGTTCAGGATGACTTCAAACAAGTACGCAGGGCGGATATGGCCTTTCATG
>JAIOHN010000815.1 GCA_019912985.1 Anaerolineae bacterium
GAGTACAGCTATATTCTGCATGACCGCAACGCGAAGATGGAAGACGAGGGCGAAACGATGCAGCAGCTTCATACGCACGTTGTCTTACCGGGAACCGCACCGCTGGATGGAGTAGACCCGGACAGCGGTGTACAACAACAAAGAGCGCGGACACGATACGCTCTTTCGAGAGATTGCCAGCCGTCATTTCAGCGAAGCGCTGGATCGGATTGTTGGACCAGAATGGCAGCTTCTGCGGGAAGTAGAGCCGGAAATTATACTTGAACAGCCAGCACCGAATGATCTGGACGCATGGTTTCCGCGAAACTGAACGTGATGCACCTTCAGTCCACTGGTAGAAACTTGCTATGATTAAGGCAATCCTTGATAGGATTTTAGGAGAAAGTGATGGACTATCCAGAGGATGATAGCACCGATGAATTGATCGACACCTTTTGTGTGAGCTGTGACCTGCCGTTGCCTGTGAATGACCTCGGCTTATGCGATACCTGTTTTGCGAAGTTGGAACGTGACCTGATCCGTTCACGGGATTGGACATATTCCATCACCGCCTTCGGAGTCGCGCCAGATCAACTGGAGGCGCTGCGCGAGTTTGTCATCCGTGACTATGGCGGTGCCTATGAGCTGATTGAGTACCCCAAAAAGCCGAAGAACAAACGCTCAAAATCTCGCGCAAGCCACCACAAGCGGGCAATCGCATCACAGGCAGTTCGGGATTACAATACGGATGATGTCTTACAGGCGGCGCGTGACTTCATTCGAGCACAGAACGAGGAATGGGTCAATTTTAGCCGGGTCTCACAGTGTCTCTATGAGAGCTTCTACCATCTCAAGCTCAAACGATTAGGACAACCGGGCAAGAAATACAAAAGCCTGCTCAAGTTTCTGGCAGATTACCCGTCTGATTTTGAACTGCGGGTAGATCCGGATAACAACGGGTTGTACTGGATTCGCCTTCGCTAAGAAAGCAGCACTCTTATACAGGTCTCTTTAATGTTGAGCCTGATATTCACACAACTTGGAAGGCATTGTACACCCAATAGATTTAGAGAGCCAGAAAAAGTGGTGAGCCAGAGTTCATTATTATGTAAATCACATATCTCAATCTGTAGACAAATGAGAACTCCGGCAAACCCCGTTCAGAAATGTCTTTGATGAATAAGTGAAGATATAATGGAAAGGAACATGATTTAATTACGAAGTCAAAGTTGGATTGTAGTTATGCTCATTGACCCTGAGACACAAAAATCTATTGAAGACTTACTTTCCAACATTTCGGTAGAATTGATTGCAGGATTTATTGGTTTTATCTTAGGATATTTCATCAATCGATTTTGGAATTATATTCGAAATAGGCGACCGCTTCAGCGATTTTTAGGTGACTTTGTCGCTCAAACTGGGGCGGTAAATATTTATTTTGGTACTCACGAAATTGGCAGGACTGGTGTTGCGGCTTTGGATATGCTTCAAAAATCTCATCTAAGTGCAACTTTGGCATTAGCATATACTCAAAATTTGTTTATGTCTCATCGTTTGACAAAGCGTATAATTACAAATACACACTCGGAGATGCTAGATGGTGATGTATCGTTTGTTATTGTTGGGTTTGAACACCCCTTGGCTCAGCAACTAATGGAGCAACCTTTTACTCCTATCACTAAGGTGAGTAAATCATTTACTTTGGAAAAAGACTCTTACAAGATCAAATATATAGGTGATGGGTTTTGGTCCAATGTCAAAGATTGGAGTAACGAAGAAGCGAGTAATGGCTTTATACTTAGATTTCCATTCTACAAAGACACGAGCAAATCAATTTTGTTGATTGGGGGTATCGGACCACAAGGTGCAGCAGCGGCTGGCTACTTTCTCTGGAAAAATTGGAAAAAAATATACAATAAGGTAGGGAAAAAGGCATTTGTGTGTCGCGTTTCAGTTGACCCGGGTTTTTCTCACTCCGTAGTTGGAGATGTTCGATTTTTGAAGGAATATACTTTTGCCAATGAAGTGGTTTCAACTACAGCTATAAACGAAGATGTTTAATCTGGAAGGAAATTTACAATGACTGACATATGGGTCGAACACTCTAAACTTTTGCAGAAAACTTTTAAGCCGTTCATTGAAGATGATAAGTTTGATAATATCGGTATTAAGGAAATTTACAAGCGAATTCGCCAAGTACAATCCACCCTCAATGGCGACTATACGGCTAGGGAAGTTGACAAAGAATCTCTTAAAGAGCAATTTCGATACTACATGTACTTTATGAATGTGCTTCTAAACAGTCTTGGATGGCAAAGCTTTATTCTTGATACAAGTGTCACCCCCTTAAATTACGGGTTTGCTTCGGAAAGCACCTTGTTGCGTGAGATCGATATATGCAGGGATGATATTAATAGGATAAGCTCAAAATACCCCGAAAAGCTAGCACAACAGATAGAACCTGAGGTTACTCGATTAGCAGATGCGGCCAGACGTTCGATTCATAGGGGGGGGATATCAACCAATCAAAAACGTTGGCTTGAACAGACTCTTGAAGTATGGTATTCGATCAGCCTAGTACTGTTTACTGGAAAAGTAAGTACTAATGCCATTATCATTCATGCAAGAGCTGTAGAACAACCTGTATCTACTCTAATTGATGAGTGATTTCTGGGGCACTATTTACCAAGCTCAGTAAATTGTGAATTTTCTTAAGTTCTATACCCAACTTCACTGCCTAGTAAAGATTTGTAGAAAATCTTGATTCACTGAATCTACTTTACCGGACTTCTGTCAAACTTAGGAAATTATTATGGATGATATGTTTCTACCTATTCTTTTCGGAGATTCTGGTAGTTTAGCTGAACGAGTTGCTGATGATCTAGAAAAAATTGATGGAATATCTGATGTTGAGTGTTCGAACCCTCCAGCTTTTCCGATATATTTCTATCTTTCAACTACACGTAATAAAATATTCAGAGCCAAGTGTTTCTATAGATTTGAGTATGAGTCCGTCGTTTTCAGAGTACCATTCTATCGCTTTAACAATCAAGCAAACCAGAATACGCTTTCATTTTGGGAATGTATTGAACAATTCAGGCTCCGTGCTCTAGGTACAGTTCATGTTAAAAACGGCGTAATATACTGGTCTACCAATATTTATATACACAATTCAGGCGATGAACCTTATAGTCTAGAAGAACTTCGAGCAAGACTTGCGATGGGTCGCCGTTCAATCGAGGAATTATTACACGAAATAAAGAATTGTAGTGATGGCACGAGAGTAAAGCTTTTACGTCCTCCCAGAAATGAGGACTAACTTTTATGTTTCAGATGAGCGGAGTAGAACTCTTAGTAACTTACTTGCCCGCACAGTGACCTTTTTTATATGACGCGGCGCGGGGTTACTCTGCTTGAGTTCGCCAGTGTTTTCTCCTCTATCTATATTTTGCACTTCTATAACCAAGAAATTCTCCATTTCAATTCGTCCGCCGTTAATCAGTTCTTCAGCCCAGACCTCCACAAGTGCTTCCAGCATCATCTGCACATCGCGGTTCCTCAGCCGCGTACGCTGCCCGATTTTGCGGATCATTTTGTTCTTTGTCAGGGTCATTGAATCACCTCTTTCACAGCACGCTTGCGCTTTTCATGTCTGCTACGCATTTCACTTGAGCTGATCGTCTGAACATTGCCATTGGTTTGCTTCTTGGTCTCAGCGGCGACTCGTGCCATCAATGCAGCTATTTCCAGGGTGGAAGGTGTATCCACACTGGATGCAGTTGTATTCGAATTGGGAACAGGCGGTTCAGGTATTTGGATAGGCTGCAAATTGAGCGCAATACCCCGTTCCAGCAGCAGAGGTTGGACATCCTTCGCCGCATTGAGCCGCTTTTTCCAGTCGTCGCGCTCGTAGAAACGGGTCAGGCGGGCATTCAGGACCACCTGGGTGGCAAAGCCTGCCTCGACATAACGAGCGAAGATGGTGCAGTTGCCAACCTGTGGCGTTACCACTTCATCCACCGTCAGCAATGGACGTTGGCGTAGATGCGAGTTCGGATCATCAGCATTGGCATCGGTGGTCGCCGTACCGCTGGCTTTGCTGTAGAACTCAGCGGTGTCGGCATCACAGCCGCCATAAATCACCTGGGTCGCCAGACCCGTGAACAATGCCTGGGTGCCTTCGTTGCCGTAGATCATGTGGAACTGCCCTTTGGTCTGCGCCCCAATCATGATGGAAATGCGGCGCTTGCGGACGAGGTTGACATCCGCCACCAGACTGTCGAGCTTGCCCAGCGTTGGAAATTCATCCAGAATCACGCCTACAGGAACGGGCAGTGGACCTTTATTGCGTTCACCAATGGTATCGAGGTCGAGAATCAGTTTACGCAGGGTTGCCCCCAGATACGACGCATAGACGGCACGCATACGACCCGGACAGGTCAGGACAACCACCGTTGGCTGACCCACAATGAGGTCAGCATCAAAGTCCGAGGCACTGGTGTTGGCACGAACATCGGTAGAAGCCCATCCTGTTAAAGCCGTCGCCAGTGTTGCCACCACGTTCGAGGCGACTTTGCCATCTGATCCCACCGAGGCAATAAAACTGTTCGCCAGCAGCGCCGCGTCATCCTTTTGGGATGCCAGTTTGCCCGCCAACCCTTTCAGGTCATTCATGGCGTTGTAGATTTCGCCGAGATTGGGAAAACGAATCAGGCAGGCGGCAAGGAGCGCCGCCGCGCTGTCCGTCCAGAAACGGTTGTCACCAGCGGCAGAC
>JAIOHN010000816.1 GCA_019912985.1 Anaerolineae bacterium
GTCCAGCGACCTCCGTCGGATAATCGTGAGCAAAAATACGCACGGTTAAACCGCCTAATGAGTGTCCGACCAGCACATAAGGACCCTCGACATTGGCTCGCTCAAGCAGGGTATGGAGTTCATAGGCGAATTGCTGGGCAGTGCGTGACAGTGGGGTAGCCTCGCTATATCCCATTCCTGCGCGATCATAGGTGCAAACTCGCGTGGTCTTTGCGACTTCCTCTTGAACCGCATTCCACGGGAGAGACCATCCGCCCAATCCAGCCTCAATGACTACGGTTGGACTGCCAGCACCCGTGCAATTGATGTGCAGGCGATAGCCGCCCACATCCACCATTTGACCTAGAGGAGGATAAGCCTGTATGTCAGCAGCTTCTGACACCGACTCGTAAATCGTTCCTGCCAGAATCAACCCGACTACCAAAACTACAACTCGGATTAGCCAGCGGAAACGGCGGCGTTTGTTGGGCGACGATTGGGACTCTTTTGCGACAGCGGTATGATCGCCACTGGTCTGGACTGCACTGTCCTGAACAGGATCGACTTTTGACGTAGAGATTAGATGGGACGACATAGCAGAACCTCCTGAGAATGGAACAAAACGAGTTGAACAATCTCATTTGAGGGTATCTGCTAGCGTAGGGTAGTGTCATACCCTATGTAGGGTATTTAAAGCAAACTGTATGTTTCAGCGTGCTTAATGGCTTCCCATCGGCTGTGAACACCAAGCTTACTATAAATGTTCTTGATATGCGTGCGCGCTGTGTCAACAGCGATAAACAGCCGCTCTGCGATTTCATTACTTTCCAGACCGTCTGCCAGCAAGCGCAGCACTTCCAATTCACGCACACTGAGCGCATCGGCTAAATGCCCGACAGTACGGCGGGTCGGTGCAGGGGATAAACTGCGTTTTCCCATCGCCGTGAGCAACCGGGAGACATATTCGGATGAAATCGGCAGCACAAGCTGTCCCTTACGCTGCATGTCAAAGACTTTTTCCAGCAGCAGTGCGACGGGATGTCCTTCATCGGCAAAAACACGCAGCGGCTGTTCCGGTTCAGCCAGCGATACTGCGCGCGCTAGCGATTCCACCGCTTTCTGACTGTCATTGCACGCACGGAACGCGACGGCCTGCAAAATGAGCGCACGGATCAGGCTGCCATGACGTAGGCTGTCTTCAGCTCGTTTGACCATACGCTCTAATAGATAGAGCGCTTTATCAACCATATTCCCTTTAGCAATATACAACCGCGCCAGCATCAGGTAGTAAGCTTCGCGGTGATAACTAAACTCGTCGTCGAGTCCCAGCTGATTCTCCGCTGCCCAACCTTCGACAGCTTCAAGATTGCCTTGCTCTAACCAGCGGCGTGCCCGCGAGATCGAAAGCAAAGTCGCGCGCCCCTGTAGCTGACTCATCCGTTCCAGTTGCTCACTGCATTGCCAGTAATACTCAGCGCCTTCTGTATCCCCCTCAAGCGTTTTGAGGCGCGACAAGGCGATATAGGCTCGCATTAGCGCCAGAGGAAAGCTTTCAGGGTTAATCTGCTCGGCGCTTTCCAGCAAATAACGCTCGGCTGCTTCAAGATCATGGCGCTCCATACTGATTTCTCCCAATAACAGCGCGACATAGCCGCTGATCGGGAAACGTTGTAAACCTGGCACATGGGCAGCGTGTTCCAGTTGTTGACAGGTATTTTCGGCAGCACGTAAGGTAAGTTGTGCTGTTTGTAGTGAAGAAAGATGCCAGAAGGCGGATAACATGGCGAAGGAGCTGCCGATTTCCTGGCTCAACTCCATTGCATAGGTTAAGACCTCTACCGCTTCCTGAACTTCACCAATATAGGCACAGATCACACCGAGATTGATCGCCGCCATACAGCGCCAACTGACCGCTTCTTCTGGTAGTAATGCCAATGCTTTTCTGGATAATGTGAGTGTTTCGGGAAACTGCTGATGTAACCCGGTCAGTGTGCTGTGAACAGCAGCAAGCATCCCTGCCATCAGCGGGTCAGGGCTACCGACAGTATGATTCAGCGCACTTTCGGCATCCCGGATGCGCTGTTGGGCGACACTCATCTGGTTTGTCAGATGTAACACCCACGCATGGTAAAGATATAAACGTGGATAAATTTGCATAACGCTGTCAGGTAAAGCGGTCAACCAGCCAAGCAGGGTATTATGTTCGGCGCGCCGCCAGATGAGCAGCTCAGCAATGCCCTGTACTAATTCCGCCGCTCTTTCGTTGTCCTGGGCTGCGAGCGCATGGCTGATGGCTTCCGCCTGGAATCCGCTCCGTTCAAACCAGTGCGAAGCCCGTTGATGCAGTTCTTTAGCACGATCTGGATACTTCAGTTTCAGTCGGTGCTGTAAAAAGTCAGCAAACAGGCGATGGTAGCGATACCATTGGCGTTTATCATCGAGCGCGACTACGAAAAAGTGATTGCGCTCAAGATGCTCCAATGCAGTACGGCTTTCCGCAGCACCGGTAACCGTATCACACAGGTCGGCATGAAGGCGTTCAAGGATGCTGGTTTGCAGCAAAAACTGCTGCATCGCTTCGGGCTGTCGGTCAAGGATTTCATCCCCCAGATAATCCAACACATAGTGATGATCCCCTGCGAACGAAGCAATAAACTCAGCCGGGTCACGTTTCCCTTGCAACGCCAATCCTGCCAATTGCAAACCTGCAATCCAGCCTTCGACACGGGTATCTAATGCTGTAACCTCCTCAGTAGTGAGTGTCAGTCCCATGACATCCGTAAAGAAAGCTGCGATCTGTGGCGGCGAGAAGCGTAGATCAGCACTTCTCAATTCGAGCAGTTGGCTGCGGACCCGCATCCGTGCCAGTGGCAAAGACGGATCGGTTCGGGTGGTCATGATCAGGCGCAGCTGCGAAGGCATATGTTCAACCAGAAACGCCAATCCTTCATGGATGTCTGACGATTCGATGACATGATAATCATCCAGCACTATAGCCAGCAAATTAGGGAGTGCCGAAAGTTCATTGATGAGTGTGGATAAAATCGTTTCGATGGGTAAAGGCTGCGGTTCGTGTAGGAGCGTGAGCGTTTTCTCACCAATGTCAGGATATACAGTCTGGATGGCTGCGATCACATAATCCCAGAACCGTACTGGATCATTGTCGCCCGCATCAATCGAAAACCAGGCCACCTTCAATTGGCTCTGTGCGATCCACTCGCTCACCAGTGCTGTTTTGCCATATCCTGCCGACGCAACAATTAGGGTAAGTTTATAGTTGCCGAGTTTATTCAGCTTTTGAATGAGTTCTACCC
>JAIOHN010000817.1 GCA_019912985.1 Anaerolineae bacterium
CACCACAATCAAGACGCTGAACAGTCCATCTCAACGGTGGCCTGCCCCGGGTTAGGTACGGGTACTGGACACGTCCCACCGCGTGAGGCGGCACGCCAAATGTCGCTAGCTTATCGAAACTACTTGAACCAACCTACATACGTCGATTGGCGATATGCAGATCAACGTCAATTGGCTGTGCGTTACGGCGGCGACATGGGTCGGAATATTCCTCCAACTGGCTGACCAAACAAATAGTCCACCGTAGTCGGCGGGGTGAAGCTCAATCTCAGTGCAGATGTCCTTCAAAAGAATCGATCCGTACACGTAGCGGTTCCCATACCCGCTGCGGACGTTAAAGCGAAGCTGGCGCAAGTGTCGTCGTGTCGGTGATGGGTTGGATACAGACACGGGCCGCTGAGCCAGTCGCCGCAACCGCTGTAACATCGCCGCTGTAACACATATCACTGCGATTCATTGCGCATGCAGCGCAGTGACCGCATCCTCGGCGAACCGTAAAAACCGCATAGTCGTTGGGCTGAACCACCGTGACATCTGTTCCAACTTCAACAACTTGCCCCAGCATTTCGTGACCGATTACAAGATGAGTCTCTCCAGCATCTGCACATCGTTTCCAGTAGGGATGATTTCCTGGTGTAGGTGTTCTTGGCATGGGTAGAGATCAGTGTATACTTGATTTGGCTCTTCTCGTTCGTCTTCAATAAGTCGGTTATCTGCGGCGTTGTGAAAGGATAGTCCATATATAACGATAGCTTCTCAGCCAAGGGTGTGAATACACTGGCAAGCCAACACCAAACAGAAGGTCAGCCTGAATTGAGATTAGATTCAAGCTACAACACACAAAATTTATTTTCGATAGTAAATAGGAGAAAATGATGGCTTCAACGCAAACCTCCCCTTCCGAGCATGGCAGCGCATGGACCGAGCCACCAATTCCAATGACTGAGGAACAGAAGTTTTTCTTTGACCTTCGCGGTTGGATTCTGCTGCCTTCGGTGCTCACCGACGCTGAGATTGAGATCATGAAAGCTGAGGTATATGCTGGTGCGAAGAACAATTATGAGGGTGCGCTCCAGCGGCTGCTTGACCACCCGGCGATTGTCGGTATCTTGACCGAAATCCTATCTGAAGACTCCTTTATTTCTGACGATTATTATAGCTTCCGCTGCGAGAATGCTTTTACCACCATCCGCCCGCCCGGTTGGGAAAAAATGCAACGCAGTGATGGCGGCATGCCGCATGTTGTGCGTCCACCACAGCAGGCCAATGCGATGCGTTATCAGGTCGCTGGCAAGAAGATATTCTCCGGCCTAACCCGTGTCGTGTGGGAACTTGAAGAAGTTAAAGCGGGACAGGGCGGCACAACATTCCTCAGCGGGTCGCACAAAGCACATTTTAATTATGGTGGGCCAGATCCATACCGCCCGAATATCAGCGACTCACCCTGGGAAAACAATATCCGTGAGATGATGGATGAATATAGCTGCCCACCTGGCTCAGTGGTCATTTTTACGGAGAGCCTGATCCACGCGGCCAATGACTGGACCAATCCAGACAATGCCCGGTGTGCGGTATTCAATTGTTACAACTCGATCTGGGCGCAGTGGCACCGGCTTAATCTTGATCACGAGATCATTCAGGCCATGCCGCCGAAACGCCAAACCCTGTTTCGCGGGATCTGGGCGATTGGCGGCGGTCCAGCAGGAAATCGCGAATATTCGCTCGATAACCGGAGTCTGTAATCTGAAGTCGACAAACTGGCGGCGCACTCATGTGTGCCGCCAGACTAAGGAAGATTGCGAGAATTTAGAAAGTCGGGAGTGTCACTGTGATCACTGATGATGCGTCCCGGCAAGTTCAGGCAGATGCGCTCTTTTATCAAATGATGTATCGCGCGCTATTGTGATGACGACATTACCCTTTTTGCGCCCGGTTTCAACATAGCGATGCGCCTCGGCGATTTGCTCCAGAGGATAGCAGCGGTCGATAAGCGGCCTGAACTGGCCCGCTTCGAGAAGCTCCAGGAGTAGGGTAAGGTAGTCATTCTTTTCCGCTGTGGGCCGCAAACCAGCAAATACAATCTTGGCTTTCTGGCTTCCAAACTTTGAAGTCCACATCATCTGACGAAGGATGGTTGGTGATATGACGGTGGTGAGATAGATCCCCTCAGGTTTGAGTACGCGCTTCGCCTGGGAAAATGAGCTTTTGCCCACTGAGTCAAAAACGATGTCATAGGTGTCGCCGGATTGGGTGTAGTCCTCCTGCTTGTAGTCGATAACTCGATCTGCACCGAGCGATTTCACCAGTTCTACGTTGGGGGTGCTGCAAACACCCGTAACGTGTGCGCCGAAATGCTTCGCAAGCTGTACCGCACTGGCTCCGATGCTGCCCGATGCCCCGATAATCAGGATTTTTTGTCCGCGCTGAATATTGGCGGCACCGATCAGGTTCGGCAGTGCAGTTAGCGCGCCAGGATGAATTGACACGGCTTCCTCGTAACTGAGATTAGCTGGTTTGTGTGCGATCGCACTATCTTCAGGCAGGCAGATATATTCTGCATGGGCGCCCACATTGGGTGCCGCCGTTCCAAAAACACGATCGCCCACTTTAAATCGGGTTACTTCCTCGCCCACTGCCTCGATCTCCCCGGCAAACTCACTTCCTGGCACCGCTGCTTTGGGTTTTCGAATACCAGTTGCTAATCTTGCCGAAAAGTCTTTGCCACCACGAAAGATCGTATCTGTGGTTTCCACTGTGGTCGCGTAGATTTTGATCAGCACTTCGTTCGCTTGCGGAACCGGTTTTGCCATCTCCTGGATTTGCAGCACATCAGGTGATCCGTATTTTGTCTGTACAACTGCTTTCATCATGGAATTCATTGCTTTACCCCTTTTTTAATGTTATCGATGCGTTTCGTTGACTCAGGCTAAGAGAAAGTGATCTTTGGAGGGAGTCCCTCATACTGCACTCCCTCAGCATTGACAATATCAGGCCGATTCAAGCGTGCGCTTTTTCCACTGGGCAACGTTTACTCCTTTAATCAGAAGCCACAGGGGAAATGCGATTTCGGCGACAGCGATAGGCAGCGCCAGAAAATCAGGTGTCTGGTAGTTGGGCAAAAGCAGGATTGCCGAGCTATCAATGAAGTACCCAATTCCAGCGATAAGGAACAACAGCCCCAGAATACGAGGGATATAACCCGACTTGTAAATCAGGTATCCGAGGGTGAAAACATGGAGGGTTAAGAAGGCAATCCCAATTGTGAAGCCGTAATTATGCGCCTCAAGGAACAGCGAGACGAGCGTTTCACCCTGATCGACACCAAACGCGGCCATGTAAGCAGGATTCCCCAGAATGAGCAAAACAAAGAAGTAATTCAGTAAATTGATGCCGTGGATGGTGGTCATCACCAGTCTGGAAACTGCGGCCAGTAAGGACAGTGTTTTGTTGACCGGTTTAAGCAGTACGTAGAGAATGACCGATAGCACAACCTCACTCAACAGAATGATTAGCTCGCTGCCAATGCCGCCGACACGAAACAACTGCTCAGACGATGCAATGTTCGCTGCTGTTGCTGCCGCATCGCCTGGGACAATCAGCGTGGATGGCACATAAAAATGGGCAATCATCGCGGCGATGGTGATGACGAGATAGAGAACACCTGCCGTTCTCGCATAAATCAGCGGTGATGATTCGGTGCTGCGGGTGGTCATTCGGATGCTTCCTTGTGCAATAGTGCTGGTACTCATGTCTCTCTCCTCGTATTTAGATAGATGTATTTATCCACTACTGGCATTTGTGAAATTACGAATTGGCGTCCGGCTCATCTACGTGACCAGCATCAATCCGATTGGCTGAGATCAAGGGCATCCCTAAATCCCGTATTTTTCTGAGCAACCCATGCAGTGCCGCTTGATCAACGATCTGGCAGGTCAAAAGCGTGTTGCCATCCGCTTCCAGTGTGATCGTCACGCCGCCAAACCAGTCGTTCCATTGGTCATCCACATGGCCCTTGATTCGAATTTGATAAACCATCGTTTCATCTGGATTCATCCTGGAATCGTGTATTTCTGACATCGTCTTGTACCTGTTATGCTTGGTTGGAACCGTCTGTGTTACTTGTTCAATCTACACATCAGGTTATCGGGAAACCGGTACTGCTGTGGAGATACTAAAGTATTGTTTGGGGGTATTGTTGTGATAACGCGGTTGTGGTGCTGAGATAAAAACAGCCGACCATAACGTTTCGTGGTCGGCTGTTTCCAGACGCGGTTTTTCTCCAGTTACCCGTTGATGATTCCCATCTGCGCTATAAAACCAAGCCGGTCATATGCCTGAGTGTGACCACAGACTTTGCCATCCTCGTCAAAGTCGTAGATGGTGATGCCGGAGATTTTAAACGGTTTCCCTGTCGCGGGCAGATTGTTCAAATCGCCCATGTGCGTGCCGGACATCATCCAGAAAGCGGCAACTCGTTGTCCTTCAGCCACCATTTCCTGAATATCAAACCGCAGATCGGGAAACGCATTGCGTGAATACATGACCCGCTCAATAAAGGTCTTCCGATCAATCGTTTGCCCATCCCACGCATCGCCAGGGTCATGCTTGACCGTATATTGCTCACTCACGTAATCGCTTAGATTGCTAAAGTCACCTGCGTTCCAGATGGTGGTCATGAAATCCCGGAGGGTCGACTTGAGATCAGTGCTTGTCATGATCATTTCCCTTTCTTATCTCTTAGAGAGAAATACGATAGCAACACAGTACACGCCACACGGTATTGCCATGTAGATACTACGGTACTGTTTGGAGGTACTGTTGTGGATGAATATGGGTGAAGGACTATAACAAACCCAATTCGCGGGCGCGGGCAATCGCTTCCGTGCGCCTTTTTACCTGGAGTTTATCGTAGATATTGCGATTATGGCCTTTGACGGTGCTCAGCGCGAGGAAAAGTTGCTCACTGATTTCACGGTTCGAAAAGCCCTCAGCGACAAGCTGGAGAATCTCTAACTCGCGCTCGCTCAATGGCTCTACAAGTGGCTGCGAAGAAGGGCTTTGTGATGGCGCTGCAGCCGCATGAAAGGCTGCCAGCAGTTTGCGCGTATAATCCGGCGTCACGCTGTGCGCCGAGACCTCGGATAACAATTTCAGCATCAGCTCCCCTTCATCCTTGAAGATACGGATGAAACCGCCGGGTGCCGCTAACTCAAGCGCCTCGTCAAGTCGCTGTCGTGCGTTGTCCATTTCATCATTTGCAGCATAGGCAACAGCTTGCAGCACTATCACCTGTAACTGTTCGTCCTGCCAGTCCTTCGCTTCGGCATGATGGCGTACTGCTGCGAGCACAGTCAGGGCAGCGGGATAATCTTCCTGGGCAAGATAGATACGCGCCTGACTGATAGGCAGGTCATACGTTTTTGCCAGATGAGCGGCTGCCGGCACATTGCCCTGTCTCAGCAGGATGCGCACTTTTTCAGCAATGATCAGCGGCATCTGATTGAGAAAATTGTGCTGTTGAGCAAATTGTTCGGTTTCCACCAGGATTGAAGTCGCACCATTCAAGTCTCCCCGTGCAAGTTGTATCTGAGCAAGTAACGCTCCGCAGGCGACGGGCGTATCCACGTTCTCAATCTGCTTTCCCAGCTCAAGTCCCCGTTGCGCATATTCCTCAGCACGATCCAGAACATCCCATTGATAATGCAGACGGGCAAGGCCAAGATATGCTTCACAGGCGGTCGGCCAGGGTGGATCGCCAACCCATTCCAGAACACGCTGGTAAGACTGCTGTGCTAAATAAAGCTGGTTTTCAGCTTCCTGCATCTGCCCCAGGCAGGTGAGCGCCGCGATCGTCACCATGATATTGCCGGATGCCTGACTGATCGATACAGCCTCGGTGTAAGCTTGCCTGGCTGCTGCCCGCTCTCCCTGGTATTGGTAGGCAAGGCCCATTGCCCAGGTTGCCATTGTGCGAACTGGGAGGTTATCCGCGCTCAGAAGTTCCAGCGCACGTTGGGACTGTGCCATCATGGTTTCGATCTGATATTGTGGCCCAGCAAGCATGGCACGTACGGCAGCAATATGGCCGTGAAGGTTGCGGGTCTGCTCATCTGATTCGGCATCTTGAAGTGCAGATTCTGCTGCTTGAAGCTTGTCCTCTGCGCTGTTGATCTGCTGGCCGGTTACGGTCAGCGCGGAGGCGTAGGTCACCCACAGGGAAGGTCGTGCATCCAACACATCCGTTGGCAGCGATTCCAGCCAGTTCAGGACAGGCCGGGCT
>JAIOHN010000818.1 GCA_019912985.1 Anaerolineae bacterium
GGTTGTGGCTGCCAACGGTGATCGTTTTGCCGTTGATGCGCCCCTGCACGCCGCGCCCGTTTAACACCGTGACGGACTCGGCGGGCGTGTAACTGGTGTGTAAATCCCGTTCCTCGGCGGCGCGAACAATCGCCTGCGCCAACGGATGCGCGCTGCGTTTTTCGACCGCCGCCGCCAGCGCCAGCACATCGTCACAATCGCTGCACGCGGCACCGGTTTCGCAATCGACCGAACGCATTTGCGTGACCATTGGCTTGCCATAAGTCAGTGTGCCGGTTTTATCGAAGGCAATCGCCCGCACGGTCCCCAGGGATTCCAGATGCGCGCCGCCTTTAATCAGGACACCACGCCGCGCCGCAGCAGTGATCGCGCTGATAATCGTGACTGGTGTGCTGATGACCAGCGCACATGGACAGGCAATCACCAGCAGCGTCAGCGCTCGATACAGCCAGCCGTGAGCCTCACCCGGCACATCGTAAAACGGCTGATTGAAGATCAGCGGCGGAATCAACGCCACCAGCAAAGCGATCACCGTCACCGCCGGGGTGTAATAATGCGCGAAGCGGTCAATCAAGCGCTGGCTGGGCGCGCGCACGCCCTGCGCTTCTTCCACCAACTGGATAATGCGATTGAGGGTGTTATCCGCTGCCAGCCGCGTGAGCCGCACTTGCAGCACACCATCCCCGTTGATCGTCCCGGCGAAGACTTCCGCGCCGGATTCTTTATGCACGGGGATGCTCTCACCGGTAATCGGGGCCTGGTTGACGGCGCTGCTGCCCTGAACCACCGTGCCATCCATCGCGATCCGGTCGCCGGGCCGGACGAGAATCACATCGTCCACGGCCAGTTGCTCGACCGGAACGGTTTCCTCGTTATAAACCGGCAGCAGCTCCCCCGCGCGGAAAATGCGGGTCGCCTGTGCCGGGGCCAGATCCATCAGGCTGCGCAGGCTGTCACGGGCGCGGTCAGCCGTATAGCCTTCCAGCGCTTCGCCAATCGCAAACAGGAAGATCACGGTCGCGCCTTCCAGGTATTCCCCAATCGCAATCGCGCCGATGGCGGCAATCGCCATCAACATATTGATGTTGAACTCGTGGTTGATACGCAGCGCATTGAGTCCGCTTTTGGCGATGGGATAAAGCGCGATCAGCATGGCGACGGTATACAACCAGCCGGTCATCGCCGCCGCTGAAGGGAACAGCAGCGACCCGATGAGCGTGATCACGATCAAGCCGCCGCCGATCAACGCCAGCCGCGTTTCCGTCCGCTTCAGCAGGTAATCCCAGAAGCCGATGACACCGCCGCGTTGTGCGGGCTGTGGCGTCTTAGCAGTCGCGTCTGGTGAATCGATGGTCTTGCCCAGTGCTTCGACTCGCGTTCGCAGGGTGTCAAATGGCACATCGCCGACCAACATCATTTTTCCAGTGGCGAAATCCACATCGACTTTTTCCACACCCTGGAGCCGCCGGACACCAGTTTCAACCTCCTGCGCACAGTGCGCGCAGTCCATATTGCCAATTTTGTAAGTTTTCAGGGACATTTGATCCCACCTTT
This sequence comes from Anaerolineae bacterium, assembly GCA_019912985.1. Classification (GTDB taxonomy): domain Bacteria; phylum Chloroflexota; class Anaerolineae; order Aggregatilineales; family Phototrophicaceae; genus JAIOHN01. Next base: position 1,555 of record JAIOHN010000818.1, read on the forward strand.
GATACATCGTCTCAATATATGCGTGAGTGCGCATATATATTTATGATTAGCTTATCCCTGATTATTCGCGGTGTCAAGAGCACCCAAAAAAACACGCCCAAATCAGTGGGCGCGGTTGGCAGTTTTGAATGAGCAGGAGAAATTAATAGGCAGGCAGCGCGGTCAGCAGGCGGCGGAAGGCTTCATGCTTCTGGCGCTTATCCGGGTCAGAGGAAGTGAGATAAACCAGCGCGCCAGGGCCGACACGCAGCAGCGCACCAAAGGCCATGATCCCTTTCAGGCCCAGCGCGGACAGGCTGCCATAATTCTTGCGGAAAAACTCGATCTTGCTGCGGTGCATTTGCAGGAACATCTCAACACGCACGCGCTTGCTGCTGCCACCCCACAGGTGAACGGTCTGCACTGCCGGATTATACAGCGTTTTCCAGCCCGCTTTCTGAAAGCGATAGCACCAGTCGACTTCTTCGCTGTACATGAAGTAGCTGTCATCCATCATGCCCACCGCGTCCAGCGCTTCACGCCGCACCAGCATGAACGCGCCCATCACTACATCGACCGCGCGTACATCGTTGAAATCCCAGAAGGTCATTAAAAACTGGCCAAATTCCGGGCTTTTGGGGAACAGCTTATCAAGCTGGAGCGCGACGTAGAACTCGCTTTTGAGCGTGGGGAAACCATAGCAAGAGGGTTGCAGACTGCGATCTTCATAAAGCAGTTTGCACGCACCCATCCCGGCTTCGGGATGCGCATCCATAAACGCCACCATCGCGTCGATGGTCTTGGCCTCGACAAAGGCGTCACTGTTGAGCAGCAGCACATAACGCCCCTGGGCGATCTTCATCCCCTGGTTATTCGCCCCGGCAAAGCCAACATTGTCCTTGTTTTCAATGAGGACCACATCGGGGAAATCCTGCTTGACCATCACCTGGCTGCCATCAGTCGAGGCGTTGTCGATCACGATGATCTCGTAACTGGCCTCGTGGACAGTATCCTGCACACAGCGCATACATTTCGCCAGTAAATCCTGTGCATTCCAGTTGACAATGATGATGGATACGTCGAGCATCGTGCCTCCCTTGAACCTGATTTACTTTTACGTCGATCACCTTGCCTGTGACTAACTTACTCCTGGCTCATCTGAAGTTCATCCAAAAACCACAACTTTATCTTAAACTGGTAAAAGCACATGATGTGAATTGCACAAATGGAGTGATGAGAAACACATGATACGCAAAGGTTTTAGTGTGGTGCTGGCCTCGCTTCTATTCGGGCTGCTGCCAGCTTTTGCACAGGACGATATTCCCCCAGCGCCTATCGTCAATGACGAAGGCGGCGCGGTCAGCATCACCGGGGATGTGATCTATACCAACCCCTTATTCACCGACGGCGTGGGTCAGCCACTGGTCATCCTCGAAGATCAGGCCGGTTTTGTGGATCGCAATGAATATTTCCTGATGCCAGTTGAGTCGCAGACTTTGGGCCAGATCACCTCAGATTTTTACAACTCGCCCTTCAGCTACAGCCTGACCCTGCCGATTGAGCCGCGTGGGTCGCTGCGTGATGTCGATGATGATGGTGAGAAAGACACGGGCGTACAGATTTTCGCCGTCGCTTACTGGGCCAACACCTTTGGTGACCCCTATCTTGAGGTGCGCGACCTCTACGGCGGCGGCTGGTCCACCGCTTATGCCTCAACCCTGGTCAGCAGTGATGCCGATACCCCGCGCGAGATCATTGGTGGCAAGTATCTGGTTTACGCGCCGGACGACCAGCAGGGATTCCCATCTGGTTTCGGGCCGGATGAACTGCTGTTCACGGGTGACGAGCCTATCGTGCGGCTGCCGGAGGGTTACACCGTGGTCGATATGGACACGGACCCGTTCACCTTTGACCGTTCCGCGCACCCGGTGATCGACCTGCTGGAACCAGATGTGGCGGCAGTCGATGATTTCTCTGGCATGAGCTTTACAGATGCTTTCGATGCCATGCTCGACAAAATGCGCCGCGAATACGCCTTCACCGAGTACAAGGGCATTGATTGGGATACGCTGGGCGCAAAATATCGCCCGCTTTTTGAAGAAGCCGAGGCCGATAACAGCGAGCTGGAATATGAACGCGCGCTGCATGACTTCCTGTGGTCCATTCCTGATGGACACGTCGCCGGGCCGATCATCCCGGAGGATATTCAGGCGGAGTTCGGGGGTGGATTGGGGCTGGCCCTGCGCCAACTGGATGATGGCCGCGTGATTGTGGTCTATGTGGGTGAGAATACCCCGGCATCAGCGGCAGGCATCGAGGTCGGCGCGGAGATCCAGATGGTCAATGATCAATCGGTGGACGATTACCTGGACACCATTATCCCGCCGCTGGCCCCCATCAGCAGCCCGCACAACCGCCGCCAGGAACAACTGACCTGGTCGATGCGCTTCCCGTTGAACCAAACCATCTCCGTCCAGTATCAGAATCCAGACAGCAGCAAGCCTTCCACCGTTGATCTGACCACCACCATCGAATGGGACAGCCTGGGCGCAGGCACACAAACCCCATTCCTGACCGGGCTGGAAACGCCGGTCGAGTATGAACTGCTGGATAACGGTTATGCTTACGTGAAAATTTACAGCTTCAACGACAATTCACTGCTCACCGTCCAGTTGTGGGAACGCCTGATGAGTGAACTTAATACCAACGCCGTGCCAGGTCTGATTATAGACATGCGCCAGAACGGGGGCGGCAGCGGTTTCCTGGCGGACCAGATGGCCGCTTACTTCTTCAACGAACCTTTGGAACTGGGCAACACCGCCTACTACGATGAAAAGCGCGATGAATTTGTCACCGACGAGCGCGGAATCGACCGCTTCTATCTGCCTGCGCCGGAACTGCGCTACCAGGGGCCAATCGCCGTGCTCATCAGCCCGGACTGCTACAGCGCCTGTGAGTTCTTCACCTATGACATGACGCTGCAAGACCGCGCCGCCATCGTCGGCGAGTATCCTACCGGCGGCCTGGGCGGGAGCATTCAGGACTTCTACATGCCCGGCGGCCAGCGCATCCGCTTCACCGTGGGCCGCGCGCTGGATGCTGATGGCAATATTCACATTGAAGGCAAAGGGGTCGCGCCGACCATCGACGTGCCAGTCACTGAAGAAACAGTGCTGTCATCGGGTGATCCGGTGCTGGATGCCGCGGTCGACTACCTCAACGCCCGCTAAAACTTAGCTGTAGGGTACGGACACGGGAAAACTCATGTCCGTACCCGGTCTATTCCAGCAAGTGCTTGAGAAACGCCTGAGGATTATTCAGGAAATCGCGCGTCAGCGTAACGTGTTCCAGGTCATCGTAATCAACCGGTTGGATCACGCCACCATCAAAGTTGTAGATGCGCGCACCAGGATAAGCCAGCAGGATTGGTGAATGGGTGGCGATGATAAACTGTGCCTGCTGGTCGATCATCGCCTTGAGCAGCGCCATCAGCGAGAGCTGGCGCATGGGCGAAAGCGGCGCTTCCGGCTCATCCAACAGGTAGAGACCATCCGGCACGAAACGCGCCTGGAACAGCTTGAAGTAACTTTCCCCATGTGACTGTGCATCCAGCCCTTCACCATAGGCCTCGCGCAGCGCGTGCAGTTCACGCATATAGGGCATTCGCGCCAACCCGCGCACGTAATCGCCGCGATCAGCATACTCCTCATCCACCTGTGCCAGATTATCGCGCAGTTCCGCTTTTGTCTGATCCACCCAGCGCGCAAACCCGAAAAAATCCTCGGCACGCAGGAAGAAGCCGCGCCGTACCCGCTTGCTCCACACCCATTTCATGCGGTCGCTTAACTGGCGCAGCAGGGCCAGCGTGGGATCAGCATCGACATTGGCGCTGCCAATCGCCGGGAGCTGTGCAGCACAGGCGATGGCTTCCAGCAGCGTCGATTTGCCAGAACCGTTCTCGCCCACAAAAAAGGTCACATCAGCATCAAAAGTCAGGCTATCCAGCGCGCGAATCACCGGGACATTGTACGGAAATGACTCCGGCAGGGTGTCCCTATCGTCCATGGAAACCGACTTCAGATGAATCATGCCGGTTGCGCCTAAACACCTGCTGCATTCAGGCGCTGCATCTGCTCATCGCTGAGGCTGACCTCAAGTGCGCCCAGACTATCCGCCATGACTTCCGGCGAACTGGCCGCGATCAGTGGCAGCACGACCGGGTCGCTGTGCAGCATCCATGCCAGCACGATCTGGCTGACTGTGGCCCCCGTCTCGGCGGCGACTTCGCGCAGCGCTGCCAGCCGCTGGTCGCTATCCGGCCCGACATACTGCTCCGGTACGGGGCGGTCATAACGGGTAAAGCACCCGCCAAGCATCGCGCTGTAAGCCAGCAGCGTGACTCCCCGCCGCTTGCAGAAATCGAGCAGATCAGGATTGCCGACCTGCTGCATCCCAAAGCGTGCGTTGTGATTGGGACGCAAATAGCTGTAACGCTGCTGGATGCAGCAGAAAGGCTCCCATCCATGGGTTTCCGCTGTCCACTTCGCCTGCTCCATCCGCCACGCGAGATAATTGCTGGCCCCGATGAAACGCACCTTGCCCGCCTGAATCAAGCGGTAGAACGCCTCCATTGTTTCTTCCAGCGGCGTCTCGTAATCATCGACATGCGCATAATACAGATCAATCGTCTCGACCCCCAGGTGTTGCAGGCTTTTGTTGCACTCTTCCTCGATCTGCTGCGCGCTCAGGCCGATCTCGATGCCCGGATAGGCAAAACCGACTTTGGAGGCAAGAAATAACCCGTCACGGTTACCGCGCTCACGCATCCATTCCCCAAGCAGCCGTTCGCTATCGCCAGCGTGTCCACCGGGAACCCAGTGTGCGTAGATGTTGGCGCTATCCAGAAAAGAACCGCCCGCATCGACATATTGATCGAGCAGGCGGAAAGAAGTGGCTTTGTCATTCTTACTGCCGAAATACATCGCACCCAGGCAAAGGGCGCTGACCTCGACACCTGTGTTTCCTAAAGGCAGTGTTTTCATGAAATTATGCTCCTGTTGCTGCCAAAAAATATTATTCGTCGAGTGTATCGAACACCTTAGGGGCGATCAACCAGACCAATTGACCGCGCAGCGGCGAAGCGCTCACCGGAATATCGACACGTGCCAGGCCGCCGCGCTTCATGGCAACCGTGGCTCCGGTCAGCGCGCCAATCACCTGCGATAGTGTGGGCTGGTGGCCGACAAACATCACTTCCGCGCTGCTATCCAGGCCGCTGATGAGCTGCTCAACAGCGCTCACGCTAAACTCGTAGTTCACTTCGTCGCGGATTTCAACTTCGCGGCCCAATGCCTCGGCCACAATCTCGGCGGTCTGGCGGGCGCGCTGGCGTGGGCTGCTGTAGATATGGGTGGGGGACAATTTGAGCTGGGCCAGCACACGGCCAGCGGCCTGTGTCCGGCGAACGCCACGTGGTGTGAGCGCGCGCTGGTAATCATCGGCGGCGGTATCTTCGGCTTCACCATGACGCAAAAAGTAAAGGATCATGAGCCATTCTCCTGTAATAAAAAAACCCCGATCATCAGCGATCAGGGTTTTGAAGAGCGGGCGATGAGATTCGAACTCACGACATCTTCCTTGGCAAGGAAGCATTCTACCGCTGAATTACGCCCGCAAGTGTTGAACAGTATAGCGCTTTTCCAATCGCTTGACAAGGGTGTTTCGCGTATCAGGGCGGCACCGTTTTGCAGTGAGCAGGCAATAGAAAGTGACTAAGAAGCAGGCGGGTCTTCCTGGCAGGAACATCTTAATGAATGGAGTCAAACATCCATATAGACGCGAAACAAATGGGGTTACAATTATTTCAGAATAAGAATTAGACTGAAATAATGTTTACACCTGGAAAACTCCTGTATTACATCCCCATTCTAATCGTCGGTTTAGGCGCTGTAGCCACGCCTTTAGATACTTACACCCATTCTGAAGTTTCTCCCACTTCAAGTGCGAACATAGATCCTGTGCCCATTGAGGGAGCGTTCGTTTTCTCCCAAGAAGGTAACATCTATACGATGACTCTTGGTAGTATAAGCCCAACGCTGATACTTGCGGACGTCGCTGCCTTTGAAACGCAGTGGTCCCCATATGGATCTCGCATTGTCTTTGGCGGCAACGGCTTAAATGTGATCCATGCGGACGGGACCAACCTCCGGCAGATTACGACAACAGATACCCCTGGCATTGACGCCCAACCATCCTGGGCGCCTGATGGCACACAGTATGCGTTTGTGACAGATCGCGATGAAGGCAATGTCGAAATCTACGTGATGAACGCCGATGGCAGTAATCAGACGCGAATCACTAATAATCCAGGTAGAGATACCACGCCTGCCTGGTCGCCTGACGGCAGCAAAATTGTGTTTGCATCCGAGCGAGACGGGGGTGAACTCGAAATTTATACGGTCAATGCCAATGGAAGCAATCCCACCCGTTTAACACACTTTCCGCTTTATAATTTCCTCCCATCCTGGTCGCCAGATGGGCAGTGGATCGCTTTCAGTCACAACACCACCGAACGTGGGTGTGCTCAGCTCTACGTGATCCGGCCTGATGGCACAGATATGCGTCAGCTTGATGAAGACCTGTGTGAATTATGGATGATTGACTGGTTGTTGGATAGCAGCAGAGTAGTTTATCAAGATTACGCGATTGTCTATATGATTGATGTTGCAGGTTCCAACCAAACTATCCTGGCAGATTTCTCCACATATTCACGAGTTCCTGGCCCAGTTGATCTGCATCAGCTTCGCACACCTTAGAACTTGGGGGTTTGACAGCCTGATTAAATTCCTCCTATAATGCAGGCTAATGCACACAGGAGGTGTGTCCCTATGTCAATCACCAACCTCAACATTCACTAGGACTCCAGCGGATCGGCAGCTTCGGCGTGCCGGTACCTATCCTCAGTCCAAGAGAAATCACTGCCCGCGCACGGCGTTTATTCGTCATGGGCAGATCCTGTGTGTAAAAGGAAAATCCAAACTTGTTGCGATTCAAATTAGACGCACGACGCGTCTATATACTGCTCAGCGGGGGCACGGCGCTGTTCTTCAGCATCGCCTATTCGCTGAACCTCGTCTATCAGGTCGAGATTATCGGGCTGGACCCGTTGCAGCTTGTCCTGGTTGGCACCACATTGGAGGCTGCGGCCTTCCTGTTCGAAATTCCAACCGGCATCGTGGCGGATGTCTACAGCCGGAAATGGTCCATCTTAATCGGTTACGCGCTCATCGGCTGCGGCCAGTTGATCGAGGGGTTGATTCCCACCTTCGCGGCGGTACTGGTGGCACAGGTGGTGTGGGGCGTCGGTTATACCTTCACCAGTGGCGCAACCCAAGCCTGGATCGCGGATGAAGTCGGCGAAGCGCAGGTCGGGAACGTGTTCGTACGTGGGGCACAGGCCGGGCAAATCGGCGGCATCATCGGCCTGATCATCAGCACAGCACTTGCCACCTTGCAGCTCAACCTGCCGCTGGTCATCGGCGGCGTCGGGATGCTGGTTGTTACGGTATTGATGATTTTCATCATGCCCGAAACCGGCTTCCAGCGACGGCCACGTCATGAACGCGGCTCCTGGTACACAATGGTCAGCACCTTTCGTGAAGGCGTCGGGCTGGTGCGACTGCGCCCCGTACTGATCACTATTCTGGCGGTCAGCCTGATCACCGGCCTCTACAGTGAGGGCCTGGATCGTCTATGGCAAAAGCATGTGCTGGATAATTTCACGCTGGATCTGTTCGAGCCTGTGATATGGTTCGGCATTATCGGGCTGGTCAGCACCTTCCTCAGCCTGGGGATGCAGGAATATGTGCGGCGGCGCTTGAATCTGCAAAACCCGCAAACGCCTGTGCGAGCGTTGCTGGTAATCGCCAGCTTCATGGTCGGTGGGATGCTGGTGTTCAGCTTAACCGCCTCCTTTGCGCTGGCGATCATCGCCAATTTGTTGATCTCGATGCTGCGTTCCACCACCGGGCCGATCTTCGATGCCTGGCTGAACCAGAACGCCACTACTGGAACGCGGGCCACCATGTTTTCGATGAGTGGGCAGTTGAACGCCCTGGGGCAAGTCGCTGGTGGTCCAGCAGTTGGCTGGGTCGGGCGGCGCTACTCCGTGCGGGCCGCGCTTACCATCAGCAGCCTTCTGCTGGCGACGCAGATTCCACTGCTCACGCGCAGCTTACGCCGCCAGCCTGCCCCAGCGGATGAGGTTGTCGTAGATCTATCGTAGTGTTGAAGAGGGATACGGCAGTTTACCGTATCCCTTTTTGTTCGTAGAGGACTTGCTAACCCTGCACCAGATAACTGCGATACACAGGCCGCGTGCCGATCCGTGTGATCAGCGCCGCACCCAATCCAATCGAGCACAGAATGAGCAGGATGACCAGCGCCACCCAGCGTGTAATCGGGTTCAGCAGCAGCACGTGCAGCCCCAGCACCATCGCCAGACTGCCAAATGCAGCCATCACCAGCGGCGGCAAGGGTGTACGCCCCAGACGTGCCACCAGTAAATCACCAATAATCAGGCTGACCGTCACCCAGCCAGCCAGCGTCATCCCTAGAAAGACCAGCGCGACAAAGAGATAAACCGGCAGTAGGATGATTGCCAGCAGTGGCAGCGCTGCAATCACCAGCAGCAGCGTGAAGCCCAACCCCGCCAGCAGCAGGATCAGCATAAAGCCGACTGTGCCGACACTCGTGGCATTGGCGCGGATCGCTTCTTCGATATGACTGACATGGCGTGGGAAAATCGCCACCGACAATATTGCCAGACCGGAAAGTCCGAGTGAGCTGAAGAATGATAACAGAATGGCGAGTGGCGCGCCGCGACCCCCTAAATTCTGCAACGTATGCAGCGAATCCATGGCGTCCATCAGGGCGCTTTCCTGGCAGGGACGTAATGGAACCGCGTCCGCACGCTGGTCGATAATCTCCTCAGCGCACACATACACCTCGGTTCCCAGGCGCGCCTCCGGGCCAATCGTCACGGTTTCGCCGCGCAGATTCACTTCACCGTCAATCTGCCCATCCAGCGTGACATCCGATACCAGCAGCAGCGCGTTGCCGTTGATGCTGGTGGTTGGCCCCAGGTGCAGGCTCTCGGCCAGCGCGGTCAGGTCACCACCAACGGCACCGTTGAGCAGTATATCGCCGCCAACCAGGGCGGCATCACCGCTGATGAGGCTGTCCGGTTGCAGCATAATGCGCTCCGCCACCACCACCAGATCATCGGTGACAGATTGATTTAGATCATAATCGCCCTGGATAATGATATTCTCCGTATCCACGAGAGAGGCAGATACGGCTGCCTGACGAGCAAAATTCGCCAGGACAATCATCAGGACGATCGCCACAATCAGAATGATGAATAACCGACGGATACGCATAGAACAGGTCTCTCTTTGGCCTTTTAGCCAGCATTAGTCGCCCGGTCACGCGGCGCAAAGCGCAGCAGCCAGACAAGCGATATCGGGATCAGACTCAGCATCACGACAGGCACTTCCGGATTCGCGCTGATAAAGGTCTGCACCTGGCGAACGAACAACTCCATGATGCTGATGCCGATCGCCAACAGCTGCACCACATGCTGAATAAGGGAATTGAGTGCTGCCGCGCTGCCGATCACGGTCAGCAGCAGCCAGCCAATGCCCACCAGCAGCGGCATCACCAGCAGTGTCACCAGCGACAGACTGAGCGCCAGTGCCAGCCCGGAAAGCCGCGTCAACTGCTCCGGCTTGATGCTCTCCGCCAGACGCTGCATGATTCGGAGCGCCAGATACTGCGGCGCACGCTCGTGCGGCGCGTTTCGCATCATACGATCCACCTGTTTCAGACGGTCGAACTGGTCTGCCGTCGCTGCATCCTGGTTTAGCCCATCATATAATTCGTTGAGCGCTTCCGGTGCCAGGTTATCGTCCAGCGCCTCTTGCATCAGCTGTCTCTGTCGTGCATTTGCCATTACAGACTCTCCAGTATTGGTTTGATCAGGCTGCTGGCCTGGGTTTGCGTGCTGAGTTTATCCGCCAGTGCCTGCCGGGCGCGAAAGAGTCGGCTTTTAATCGCACTTTCGGTAGTATCGAGCGTGTCAGCAATCTCTGTATAAGAATAGTCATACCAATAACGTAAGATCACTGCTGCGCGATATTCCACACTCAGCTCATTGAGCAGCGCCTGCACGGCCTGGCTGCGCTCATCACGGATGGTAGCTTCCTCCGGTTCCGGTTCATCGCTGCTCAATATGACATTGGGTGGCAGCGGCTCCTCCAGCGAAAGCCAGGTCAGGCGGCGGCGGCGCAGGCGGTCGATCGAATGATTGGACGCGATCGAAAGCAGCCAGGTTTTAAAAGAACGTGCCGGGTCATAGCGCTCTAGATTCATATAAGCACGTATAAACGCCTCTTGAGTCGCATCCTCAGCTTCGGTACGCTCGCCAAGCATCCGGTAGCAAAGGTTGTAGACAGCGTTTTGATAGGTGTTCACCAATTCTGCAAAGGCGTCCTGATCACCACGCAGGGCGTCTTCTACCCATTGTAAAATTGTCGGATCTGCTGCAGACACGCCATCTATCCTTGTGTGCCGCACGTCGTGCGGTGTCTATCTGTCTATACGCAGGGTGTGCGCGCAAAGTTGCGCTAAGGCTCATCTTCCTCAGGGGAGTCGCTCATCTTCAACGTGGGGAAAAACGTCATCAGCAGCCGGTAGGGCTGCACGCTATCATCATGATCACTGTTTTGTTCATCAAGCTCGCAGTATTCATCCACCAGCGTTCGTAAGCGGCTGGCAAATTCGCGAACCTGTGCTTCAGTCAGATTCACTCGCATCGACATCAAATGGCTGAGGATGTGATCTTCTTCGGATTCCGTGTTTTCGCCTTCTAGCGTCACCAGGCCAGCGCGAAAACTCTCTAACAGCGTTTGCTTGGTTTCTTCGAAAATGCCATCCACCATCAGGAGCAGATTGCTGTCATTTTCCTGCGCAGCCGGAGAAAGCAACCCTGGTGCGGGAGAATAGGTGCGTGCGGTGAGCAGGTATATTTTCTCGATAATGCCGGAGACAATACGCGTCTCCACTACACGGATGATGCCATGCTCCTCCAGCAGGTTGACATGATAGTAAAGCTTGTTGGGCGGGATGCTCAACAGCTTCGAGATTTGCTTGACCGTATGCGGCTTATCGCCCAGGGCTTGAATCAGGCGCAGGCGCAGCGGGTCGGCCAGTACTTTCAGGGTTTCCACATCTTCGATGACGAATCGATCATCAATGTGGTATTTTTCTAGCTCAGTCTCTGTGGTCATACTTCATAGTTCTCAATTTCAACGCTTTACTCTACTCATAATGATAACGCCGCTGGTTAGGTTTGCCTATCCAGCGGCTTGGAATTGCCTTCACATCTGATTAAGGGCGGCTTAAATCGCGGCAACTTCCGAAGGAATATCGGGCGGCACAGGTGTTGGCGCGTAATCTGGCAGGTGAGCCTCCATCTGCCGGATGGCAGGCAGGCTGTACACCAGTGCTGAAATCAACGCCGTAAACAGCCCGGCGACAACATACATCAGGCCGATTCCTGCACCCGCGCTGTCCCCCACCAATGGCGCAACCACCTGCCAACCCGCCTGTCCGACCGCTGGCTCAAACACCTGATCCGCCAGCGGCCCCATAATCAGATAGGATAGCGGCAGCAGCAGCAGTGACATCTGGCCCATAAGGGCGAACACCCGCCCCTGCAAGTCTGACGGAATCTTGACCTGCATCATCGACATGATGGAAGTGTTGATAAAGGGTGCAGGCATCAGCATGATCGCCATGGCCGCACCCAGCAGCACTGGAGTCTGCATGATTCCCGCCAGCGCGACGGTCAACCCCAACACGATAATCCCGATCATAATCGTGTGGATGCGCGGACGTGTGCCGCCCCAGGTCCCCATAATGATTGCCCCGGTCAGCATCCCGACATTAATCAGGCCCAGCAGCAGTCCGAGCAGGGCTTCATTATTGTTCGTGCGTGACAGGATATAGGGTGTGCCAAGCACCATGACACCGCCCACCAGGAAATTCACCAGTGAGATGTAAAACAACATGAACAGCAGTGTGCGCCGTTTGTTGAGATAAGATAACCCGCCGAGCGCTTCCTTCCAGACCGAGCCGCGTGTCGCCAGTCCTTCGGCGGTTTGCTCGGGCTGCGGAATGCGGATGACAAACAGCACTGCGACTGCGACCAGGAACGTCATCAGGTCGATAAGGATGGAGCCTACCAGCCCCACCAGCGCGTAAATTACCCCCGCGATGATGGGGGCGATGACGCCGGCTGCCGGGCCACTCATCTGATTTATGGCATTGGCACGGTCACGCTGTGAATCCGGCACCAGCATTGTCACCGCTGCCCCAAAGGCTGGCCCCTGAAACACACCAAAAATCGACTGAATCAGCGCCACGGTGTACAGATGCCACAACTCAAACTGACCGGATACCACGCTCAGCAACAGCAGCACCGTGCCCACCGCCTGTCCCGCGTCCGCCAGCATCATCACGTAACGCCGGTCCCAGCGGTCCGCCAGCACGCCGGAAATAAACCCGGCCAGCATGGTCGGCACGGTTGAGAAAAAAGCGACCAGTGCCAGCGGGGTAGCGTTGCCGGTATCGCCATAAATCCAGATCCCTATCGCCAGACCGCTGATACGGCTGCCGATCAGCGAGAAGGTTTGGGTCAAAATGAGCGTGTAAAAAGTGCGCATACCTGCTTCCTTGTTCAGCTTGTTTAGCGCAGTGTACCGAACAACCCGGCCAACCATCCGCGCCGTGTGCTGCGCGGGCGATGCGTAAGCCGGTACATCTCAGCTTTGCGCAGCGTTTCTTGATGGCGGTACTGCTCAATCTGGTAATCCAGCGGCTTATTATTCATAACGGGTTTGCTCCCTCTTGTGTTTAAAAC
>JAIOHN010000819.1 GCA_019912985.1 Anaerolineae bacterium
AATGTGGTGCCTGTTCTCAAACAAGAGGGGCAGCGAGCCGAGACTCCTGTTGGCACATTTTTGCTCGATTTCCCTGCGGATTGCGTCTTACTGCACCCAGTTGGCATTGAGTTAACCAACGGCAGCGACGAATTACCTTCAATTCCTGCCGAAGTGATCGAAAGACGCTTTAAGGGCAGCATATATGGCATGAAAGTTCGGCATAGCAGTGGATATGTGCTGCGCTTTGATGTCTCATCACAACAATCAGCCCTGCCTGCTGTCGGTGACCAAATCGCCTTGCATATTGCGCCAGAGATGGTGGTCGCCCTACGTGATGGCGAAAGCCAAATTGAGCCACTTCCCGTTAAAAGTTGATTTTCGAGGTAGCTTCGACCAGTTTGCTGTGGATCAGTGGATTGGCAACCACCATCCCTTTATTGCGGGCAAGCGTGCTGCCCTGTGAGAAATCCAGCACAGAGCCATCCACATCACTTACGATGCCACCGGCAGCTTCCACAATAGCGACACCTGCCGCATGATCCCAGATGCGATGCTGATAGGTACTGCCACTGCGCGGCAGACGCAGATAGACATCCGCATCGCCACAGGCGACTAAGCAGTATTTCTCCTGGCTGTCCAGCCGGTGTACCTGCGCGCTTTCCATTCCCGCCATCTCTCGCACTTCCGCCATTGTGTCGTGGCTGGCGTGAGATTTTTCCACACTTTCAACAAAGATCAGCGAGGCAGGATCGGTTCGCTGCGATGGGACAATAGCTTGCGCGGTTCCGCCTTTGAGTGACTCACGGTAAACCTTGCTATCCTGTGCATAAAAGATGGCTCCACCGTCAATAGCCGCATAGCCGGGAGTACCCATTACACCTGCAACAGGTTTGCCCTGGTTCAGCAAACCAATGGCGATAGCATAATTTCGCAGCGCGATGAATCCCTTGGTGCCATCAATTGGATCAATCACCCACTGGCGCTTTTCGTCGCGGTTTTGCCCATAGTCCAGCCATGTGATCACGTCTTCCACGGTGACAGATGTTTGGAGAATAGTGCCGATCAGCTGCGCGACTTCCTGCTGATGCGGTTCTAGTATCAATTCGCGAAACTGCTGCGCGCCTTCTTCAGCGATGACTCCATCATCAGGAAATGTCTGGCTGATGGCGCGACAAATGAGCGCTTGCGAACCATAGTCTGCCAGGGTGACGGGTTCTGCATCAAGCTTTTCAGCAATGCTACTTTGCTGGTCAGCGACGATATACTTCTGCTGTACAAGCTGGCAAAGTGCCGCGGCCTGGCGCACAGCAGTGAAAATTGGCGTGAGGAATATTGACATACTGGTGACTTTCCGCAATAAATTCGAGCAGCGTAAATATAAGCCAATTAAGCATGGTGTCAACCGTGGTTTATTGACACACACTGCTGCCTTGGTTAGTCTCTGGCAGATTGCATCATTCAACAAGGACAATTGAGATTGTGAGAGTGTTTATCGCAGGTATCGACGGATACCTGGGCTGGCCGCTGGCGCAGCATCTGGCTGCGCGGGGTCATACCGTGGGTGGTGTCGATGCTTTTCTACGGCGCGAGTGGGTTGCGGAAATGGGCAGCCACAGCGCGATTCCCATTTGCGACATTGATGAGCGCCAACATGCTTTTCGTGAGCATTTTGGGACAGAGCTTCACTTCAGGCAAGGGGACCTGCTGGATTACGATTTTTTGCGAACCAGCTTGCAGGATTTCCAGCCGGATGCAGTCGTGCATCTCGGAGAAATGCCATCTGCTGCTTATTCGATGATTGATGCGGCACATGCTGCGTTTACCCAGCAGAATAACGTGATTGGCAGCTTGAATCTCCTGTGGGCGATGAAGGAAGCGTGTCCAGATGCGCATTTGGTCAAACTTGGCACTATGGGCGAGTATGGCACTCCCAATGTCGACATCCCTGAAGGCTTTTTCGAAGTTGATTTTCGTGGTCGCAAGGACTCGCTCCCTTTCCCACGGCAGGCAGGCAGCTTTTACCATTGGAGCAAAGTTCACGACTCGAACAATACGATGTTTGCCTGTAAAATCTGGGGGTTGCGATCCACAGACATTATGCAGGGCGTGGTTTTTGGAACGCAGATTGACACGATGGAGGATGATCCACGGTTACGCAGTCGGTTGGATTTTGATCAGTGCTTTGGTACGGTGATCCACCGTTTTTGCTGTCAGGCGTTAATCGGCCATCCGTTGACCATTTATGGGGCAGGGCAGCAAACACGCGGATTTCTCCCGTTGCGCGACTCGATGGCTTGCATGACCATTGCAATCGAAAGCCCGCCAGCCGCAGGTGAGTATCGCGTGTTCAACCAGTTTGAGTCATGCTACCGGGTTGATGAACTGGCAGCGATGGTGCAGGCCGAAGCTGAGAATCTTGGGCTGCAAGTCTGCCTCAAACATTATGGGAACCCCCGCACAGAAGCGGAGAAACACTATTACAATCCTGACCGCAACCATCTGGTCGCGCTCGGATACGAACCAACAACCAATATTCGTGATGAAATTCGAATTATGCTGAGCGACTTGCTGCCACATCGGGCGCGCATTCAGGAAAAAGCGGATATTCTGCTGCCAGACATCCGGTGGGATGGCACCAAAGCGCGTACCAGCGTCATCGAATCCTATTAGACACGTTGCTGTAACAACAGGAGCCAATTTTGCAATGATCCAGTTCCGGGAGTATAAGCAATTATCACAAGACACGCTTGACACTATTATGCGGCGTGCGGAAATCGACATTAGCGATTTGTTGCCTCTGGCACAGGGCATTATCGACCGTGTGCGCCAGGAAGGTGACAGTGCGGTCGTGGATTACACGCGTCAGTTCGATGCTGAGAAATTCGAGGCCAGCGAATTACGGGCGACCCCTGAGGATTTTGTCGCTGCTCGTCAGGCGCTTCAGCCTGAAATTATCGAGGCTATCGAAAAAGCCTACGCAAATATTCACGATTTCCATGCTGAGCAGATGCCAGAGTCGATGTGGTTTACCGAAATTCGTCCGGGTATCATGGCTGGCGAAAAAGTGACCCCAGTCGCCAGCGCCGCCCTGTATGTCCCCAGGCGAAAAGGGTCGTTTCCCTCGGTGATGCTCATGCTGGCAACACCAGCGAAAGTCGCTGGCGTGCCGCGCCTGGTGGTTGCCACGCCACCAACACCGAATGGTAAAGCTGATGATGCAACACTAGTCGCCGCCGAAATTTGCGGAATTGATGAAGTTTATGTTGTCGGTGGTATCCAGGCTATCGCGGCACTGGCCTATGGGACGGAAACTATTCCGAAGGTCAACAAAATCATCGGGCCGGGCAGTGGCTATGTCACAGCAGCCAAACGCCTCCTGTTCGGTACTGTGGATGTGGGCTTGCCTGCTGGCCCCAGTGAATCGATCATTCTTGCTGACGAGCATGTAGATCCCCGGCTGGCAGCGCTCGATTTACTGGTTGAAGCAGAACATGGTATGGATTCTGCGGCCACCCTGGTCACACACAGCCGTGAGGTTGCCGAGCGGGTACGGGACATTTTGCCGGAATACATTGCCGAACTGCCCGAATGGCGGCGAGAATTTGTGGAAAACGTGCTCTCGAATTATGGCGGCATTATAATCACCGGCAGTTTGGACGAGTCGATCGCATTCGTAAATCAGTATGCGCCGGAGCATCTTGAAGTGCTTACGGAAGATCCCTTTATTACACTGAACAAAATCAAAAATGCCGGTGAGATTTTGCTTGGGCCGATGACACCGATCCCCACAGCGAACTACTGCCTGGGTCTGAATGCGATTTTGCCCACCGGCGGTTTTGCCAAGACATTTTCTTCAGTCAGCGTCATGGATTTTCTCAAGCGGACTGGGGTAGGGTACCTCTCACGCGAGGGGTATGAATCACTGCAAAACACCACCGCAGTGCTGGCTGATTATGAGGGCTTCCCAGCACATGCGATGGCAATCCGCAAACGGAACGAAATTCTCGGTTTATGAGCGTGGACACGCTGCAAACCGTACAGGAACTGCAATTTGCAGATAAACCAGCAGCTGAGCAGCTTTTGCTGGAATTTATGCGGCAGACTCTGCAACTGGAAGTGGTCGAAGTCGAACTTCGGCCACTGGCGGTTTCGCTGAATTCGTTCAATGGGTTTATGCAACTCAATGATGGCAAACGGCTGTTTTTTAAGACACATACAGAGCCGGATACCGTCATCAACGAGTATTACAATGCCGCGCTGCTAGCAGAAGCGGGTTATCCAGTCATCCAGCCGGTATACAGCTCCACCGATGCAGGAAAACAACTTCTCATTTACGAAGTGATTGATGATCCGTCTGTATTTGATCTCGCATGGCAAATCGAAAATGGTGATGAACACCTGCTGTCTGCGCTGACTGTCGCACAGGAGCAAAGCGACCGCCACCTGTTTGAGATTTATCAGGCGACATTGGCTCATCAGGATCCTGCCAGTGCTGAAAAGGCGGCAGTTCACCAACTGTTTTATCATCGCTTAGTCGGTGGCCGATTGGAACGTTTTTATGGATCTGGTGAGATTGCGCTGCCAGATGGCGTACATCCAATGTCCGACGTCCGGCAGGTGAAGTGGCAAATAAACGGCCAAATCTATGCAGACACACTGGGCGATCTGATCCAACGTGCGATCACCCTGCTTCAACCGACAACCGCTGGACCTGCTGTGGTCGGACATGGTGACGCACATAATGGAAATGTCTTTTTCAGCAAACAATCACTGCTTTATTTCGATCCGGCTTTTGCAGGGAGGCATCATCCGCTGCTTGATCTGACAAAGCCGCTTTTCCACAATGTCTTTGCGATGTGGATGTATTTTCCAAAGGAAAAGGTGAAGCAGACCGAGATTTACTTCCAGCCACAATCGGATCGATGGGTCATCGAATACGACTATTCGCTGCACCCGATACGGGAAATGTTTTTGGAGAGCAAGGTCCGGCAGGTGCTACTGCCGACACTCCAATTACTCCAGGCGCAAAATCAGCTTCGGGAAGACTGGCGGGGTTATCTCAAATCAGCTTTGTTCTGCTGCCCGTTGCTAACCATGAACTTAACCGATCCACAGAAATTCCCACCGGCGATCAGCCTCCTGGGGCTGGCGATGAGTATCGAGATGGGTGCGGAAAGCCACGGCGTACGGAGCTACATCGACCGCGTATTAGACGAAGCTGAAGCGCAATTGCTTTAATACTCCATTTGCGCCAGCAGCTTTGTAAAGGTTAGCGATTCCTCCAGAAACAAGTAGCTCAGGGGAACCACACTGGTCTGTGTACCGCCAACCTTGCGAAGATACTCCACCGCATCCAACAAGTCTTTGCTGGAAACAGTGAGAGTCAGTGTGTGCCACTGCTGCTCATGGTTATTCATCGCGTAAATCGGCGCAATCGTTGGCCCCTGAAGGCCGCGTGTGATTGGATTATCGACCAGTTGTTGAGCGATGCTATCCGGATCTTTGCCCTGTATGTTCGCAGTCAATTGATAATATCGGCGACCCTGAAGGGCGGCATCCATGTATTCAAGCAGGACTCGTACCGTGTCAAGCATTTCCAGGTTGGTTTGCAGCACGCGTTTGTTGGCAATCAAGCAGGCCTGCGAATCGACGATAACACCATCTTCGATAATTTTGAGGTGATTTTCACGCAGTGTCGTGCCAGTCTGCGTCAGGTCAATCACAATATCTGCATAACCGAGAGTCGGTGCAGCCTCAATTGCACCTTCAGCTTTCACCAACGTGAAATGGTGAATACCTGCTGCATGGAGGAACTTACGAGCGAGATTGGTATAGGTGGTGGCTACCCGTAAGTTACGCTGTTTGAATTCACGAAAATCAAGCGCGACATCCACCAGATCAGACATCGTTTCGACATCGACCCAGGTTTGTGGAACCGCGACGAGAAGTTGGCAGTGACCATATCCCAAAGCATCATGTACAACGATAAGATCTTCATGTGGCTGCTCGGCCACAACATCCAGGCCAGTAATGCCAAGAGTCGCAGTCCCATCCGACACTTTATAGACAATATCTTTAACACGCTGGAACAACACGTCAACCGTCGGAACGGCGGGTAGTGTGCCGGTGTATTGTCGGGGATTTGGTTTATGGATGCGCAGCCCACAATCTTTCAAGAAGTTGGTGGTAGGTTCGGCGATCGCGCCTTTACTGGGTAATGCCAGAACAACATTCATACTGCTTTAGCCTGTAATGTAAGAAATCAACTGGTCAACTTGTGCCAGCGTGTATTGGTTTCCATCAAGAAGCACATTGCCATCTTTTAGGACACACTGCTGCTGAGCCGATGTCCCGTCCATTGAGATGAGCTCGACACTTAAACCCTTATCGCGGATTGCCTTTGCCCACTGGAGTGCTTCCTGTGAATCAGCCGGAGCAAAGGCCAATGTGAGAATGAGGATTTCTCTGGGAGGTATCTGTTTTAGAAGGGCTTCGAGATAATATGCAAAACCAACTGCTGGCACAGAATTGCCATTCCCCACCAGCGAGACCAGTTCATCGTAGCGTCCCCCACCACCCAGATTCTCACCGCTTTGCGTCGAGAGTTCAAAGACAATGCCTGTGTAATAGTCCCATCCGCGCGCGAGTGCTGGTTGGATGATAATACGATCTAATGAGACATCATAAAGTCGCAGCCATTCAATCGACAGCTTCCATTCATCGAGCAACTTCTGGCTTTCGCCATCTGTGACGTAAGCCTGTATCTGGTCGAAAGCAGTCGCCGCCGGGGCATTAATTTGCCCCCACTGCTCAAGAAAATCAAGCGCGTCGATAACGCTTTGTCGGTCAAAAACACGTTTGCGTTTGCGTAGAAGCCGCCGAGCGATGTCAAAACGATCACGACCACCCATAGTCATGCCACCCTGGCTGGCATCGAGTACGAGATCAAGCATGTATTGCGTGTTGTTTTCGGATATTAGCTCGGGTTGTAGGCTCAGTTCGGCAGGGTTGTCGTGAGGTAGTGTGCTGTCAAACTGCTGCAAAACGTACGCTTTTCCATAATCGGATTGATTGAGCAGGTGGAGATGTGTGAGCAGGAAACGTTCCGCACGGCTGTCCAGTTCGAATTTTGTCAGCAGTCTTCGCATCAATCCAATGTGACCAATAGTGATTTGCCAGTTGTCCACCTGGATTTTGTGGAGACCCCGTGCGGCCATCGCCATGATTTCGACATCTGCCACAGGCCCGGCCATGCCGATTAATTCTGCGCCCATGCTTTTCTGTTGGTAATTCTGGCGTGTGTTCTGTGGGTCATCTACAAATATAGGCCCGTAAAATTGCAAGCGCGATGGCTGTGGGTTGTCCGCTGCTGAAGCATCACGGGCATAATGGTAAGCGGCTGAGGCGGTAAATTCTGGACGGAGAGCAAGTTGTTGACCAAAGCGCTCAAAGGTGAACAGCTTTTCAATAAGCTGGTCGCCTGCACGGGTCAGAAATAAGTCTGCTTGATCAATGATCGGTGTGTCTACCAGACGATAGCCGAAACGCTCCATATGCCTTTGCAGAGCCTGTACCTTGTCCTGGTCTGGCGCGGTGTATTGTCTGGATGAACGCATATGAAACTCCACGTTGGAAAACCTGAATGATGATAGCGATCTTTGAACGAACTTCAATACTCAACCCGAATAAAAATAAATGCGATGAAATTGCCGCATCTGCACTTTCGCTTTATACTTGATCATAAATCACCGGGTATCGTATCCCCCGGTTACATTGAGGGACTACCGCACCAGAGAGGAAGGACCAAATATGAAGGTTCGATCTAAAAAAGTAACGTTGCTTGTTCTCATGTTTGTGTTTTTACTGGGGGGAGCTGCATCCGGTAGTGTGGCCGCCGGAAGCCAGATTGATCAAAGCCAGCAAGTCCAATTTAGTACCCCTATTATGATTGTCAACACCAGCTTTCTCAATATTCGCACTGGCCCTGGTGTTCGCTACAGCGTGCTGATCACGGTGGTTGGGGGGACTGAACTGCCTGTGCTGGGCGCGGCAAACGACGGTGTATGGTATCAGGTATCGACCGTAGTCGGTGTCGGTTGGGTCAACTCGGAATATGTTCTGCCCCGTGGCGATTTCACGAATGTTCCTACTGTTTCTGCACCGCCATTCAGTGCTTTTGGTACTGGGACAACGACATCGAACACGCCAGCGATCATCATGTTGCCGGGCGCTGACCAGGGTGGGGGCGGTGCTGCGCAATCTTCTGGCAGTGGCCCTCTGGATGCTGGTGTGGATGCAAATGGAAATGCGATCATTGTCAGTGGTCCAGATGAACGCTTCCGTGCCATGATTAATGTGGAAGCGGTCGACCTGCGCGATGCACCAAACGGCAGCCCGATTGTGACATTATTCCGTAACGATAGTGTGGATTATCCGATTGTGGGCAGCTCTAAAGATGAAAACGGTATTGAATGGTTAGCCATCACGACCCCGAATGGTACCGGCTGGGTAGAAGCGCCCAAGATCCGCATTCGCCTATCCGCTGCCTGCCGGACAGTGCTTTCAGTGGTAGCCACAACTGTTGGACTGGGTGATTCCGGTTATGTCCTGACTGCAGGTGACGAGGCTTTCCTGGTCAATTTTGGGCCAGATAGCAGCACACTGTTGATTGAACTGAGCGGTGGCGAAACAGGTCTTGTGCCTTTTAACTCCGTGGTTACACGTACAGGAACCACAACCGACAATCTTGACCTGGACTGTGATGCAGCGGTGACGCCGGGACAACTTGGCGATGCCGATCAGGGTGGCGGTGGTAATGTCCCGTCCGCGCCACGCTTGGCTGGTTCCCGCGTGATTGTGAATACTGCGTTTCTGAATATTCGTAGTGGCCCAAGCGCATCCTATGTACCGGTGGCGACTGTCCCAGGCGGCACCGAGTTAGCTGTTCTCGGTATTGCTTCAGATCAAGTCTGGTTCCTCGTTGAAGGTCCATTTGGAAAGGGTTGGGTCAATCAGGAGTACACCATTTTCCGTGGTGTAATCGACAACGTACCAATTATTCAACTCTCCTCCGTCACTGGCACCCTGGCGACGCCCCAGGCAGTGATCTCAGGCACGATAACACTCTATGCTGCGCCGGGCACTAATTTTGGCGCGGTGGGTTCGATAACCGGACCACTGGAATTAGCAGTAGTTGCCCGTACCGCAGATTTTAATTGGGTCCAGGTGAATTCCAGCCTCGGTTATGGATGGGTCCCGGCCTCGCAGGTGACACTCAAGGGTGATACCGGGCTTATACCCATCGTCGGGTAAAAGCTGAAAGAAACGAGGAAAACACCCCGTTGCAACGGGGTGTTTTTTTTGGGGATAATAGACCCCAGATTTTGATGTTGAACGATTGGAGAAAATTATGCTAAACCTGGCAAATCGCTTGATGTTCCGTAGTAGTACTAGCAGCGCACTACCTACTGCGATTTTCGGGACTGCCGGACAGGTAGGTCGTGCGCTGGAACTCAACAAGCCTCCTACCCGAGTGGGTATCTGGCCGATCGTGAGCGAGCCACTACCCGAAACAGCTATGGGTTTAGCAACTGTGCTGGGTTTCTTGCTGGAACGATACGATGGCGTGCGAGTGTACCGCCTCTTTGCCGAACTGGGTGGTGAACCGGAAGCCTACGAATGGGACATCAGCCAATCACAGTTTGATGTGGATGATTGGCAGTTGGATGATCTTGATGAAAACGTGGCAATTTGGGGTACGTTAAGTGTCGATGCAGGGACCTGGCTGTTAAAGCTGGAAGTTGAATATGATATTTATGATGATGTTCGGGTATTTGACCAATCTGCAAGCAGCCTGAACGAGTTAATTACACGCCTGCCTGATGTGACCGCAAAGATTGCTGTTTATCTTGACTCGCGCGATCCCGACAGACTGATGCCATTGTATACGCTGGAACACGAGTACAGTGAATCGGATCTCAAAGCAGCGCTGGCGGCGGCCTTTCGCTGGCAGGTCAAGCTGTTCCTGTCATTATGGGGAGTATCGTGGCCGCAGGATGATTGGCAGGCGGATAGGGCACGGTTGCAACAAACAGGGCAGGCCGTCGGTGATTTTGGTGCTTGGTTGACCGCATTATCCGTAGCGCAGGCACTGGCATACGGCTCAGAGGATGAATTGGATAGCTTCATGCTGCCGGCAGCAGAAGAGATTGTACAGGTTTTTGCGGATAGCGTTTTGCCTGCGCCAATTCTAGGAAAAGCGATGTTTTCGGCTCAACGAACACAGAGGGCTTATGATCTGCTGGAGCAGGCGATTGAAGCCAATGAAGCGTCACCACTGCTGAGGCTTGCTGTGGTGGAATTGTATCGTCTGGGGGGGAGGGCAGAGGAAGCGATTGAAGAATTCCAGGCTACGATTGAAGACGAAATTGCTGATACACAGCTTTATGCCCGCTATGCGGATTTATTGGTTGTGCTCGATTACAATGGTATTCGCTTAAATGATTATGTGCTGATAGATGCCAGGGATGAAATTAGCCCAATGCTGGCGGAAGCGCTGGAAGCCTACGGGGAAGCCCTGGCTATTGAACCACACCATCCCAACCTTATTGCCTCACAGTTACTCCTCATGTTAGAGCTAGATGCTGAAGATACAGAAATCCGTAAGACATTTGCCAATCTGGTTAGACTTGACACTACTGGTGATGAGATTCGTCACATCGTGAACACATTTTACGATTATGGCAATCCTGGGCCAGCAATCGCGGTTTTACAGGATGCAGTGAAACATGAACCTGACCGCTGGGATCTGCATACCAGTCTTGCGGTTGCCTACTTGGCCGCAGAAGAGGAAGAACGTGCGGAAAGCGAACTCAAGACCGCACGAACGTTGACTGATTCAGAAGACGCATTGGCAGATATTGATCGCTTAATGCTCAGTGCAGAAGATCCAGACTTTGAGGCACGTCTCGGCGAAATTACAGATATTGTGAGCGCCGGAAATATGCTTGAAGTTGAAGATATGGACTTTCTGGAACACACAATTGAGCGAGTTCCTACATTTGATGAAGCTTATGTGCTGTCAGCGAGAGCTTATATACGATGGAAGGAGTCTGCGACGGCGATAGAAACCCTCCTTGATGGGCATAAGTATCTGCCAGATAACCCTGACATTCTTTATTTGCTGGCTGATACGCTATGGGAAAGTGGCGAGCACGAGTTAGCGTTCAACTATTTGAACCAGGGGATCGCTGCCAATCCCAATCATGTGCCACTACTTGCCCTCATGGGGAAATATCTATTTGAAGACCAACAGGATGATCTCGCAAAGGCTTATCTTGCACGTGCCGGCTCAATTTCACCTCGTGATCCTGTTTTGACGCAGGTGCGCATGTATATCTCGCAAAAATTCAACTAGTAGCTGACGCTTACCGCACGCTTCCTTGACGCTCGATGGAAGCGTGTGGTGTCAAGCTTATACTGGGGGTATCAAATCTGAATCACCGAGGTTTATTATGCTGCGCCGCTTGCTGCCAATCCTTTTACTGATGCTGTCACCTGTCATTAATATTGATGCTTTGGATGAAATCCCGGAACCGATGCCATTAGCTGATGAGCAGGGGAGGGATATTGTTAGTTTTCTTCTCCTGGGAAGTGACACCACCAATCCAGTCAATGCGGGACGAACCGATGTCATCCTTGTTTTACTGGTGGATCGTTCTACCTCGACCATCTCGTTTCTTTCCATTCCACGTGATTTCTACGCATACATTCCTGAGCATGGACTTAATCGCATTAACACGGCTTACGGCTTGGGTGAGCATGAGAATGGGGAGGGTGGGGGAGCGAAACTGCTGGAAGAAACAATCCTCTATAACCTGGGAATTGAGATTGATTATTATGCTCGCGTCGATTTTAACGGCTTCAAAACCATTATCGATGCAGTGGGTGGCGTAGATATGGCAGTAGACTGCGCGATTCAGGATTGGCGGTTGCGTGAGCCGGATTTGGATGTCAATGTCGAAGATAACTGGGAGCTTTTTACATTGCCAATGGGCTATCATCACATGGATGGCGATCTGGCGTTGTGGTATGTCCGCAGTCGGCGCACCAGCAGCGATTTTGATAGGGGGCGGCGTCAGCAAGATATGATGCGGGCGCTTTGGCGGCGCGTGAATCAGCTTGGCTTAATCCAGCAATTGCCCGACATTTGGCAGCAGGTCACGGAGATGACTCAAACAGATGTCACATTACCGGACTTGCTCGGGTTGGTGCCGGTGGCGGCTAATCTTGATGTCAGCCGCATGGCATCATTTACCT
>JAIOHN010000820.1 GCA_019912985.1 Anaerolineae bacterium
CGGGGCAGGCCACCGTTGAGATGGACTGTTCAGCGTCTTGATTGTGGTGGTGTACAGCTCTCAGCAACGCCCACATAGCCAGGTATACGTTATCGGTTCGAGCTATGTCCATCGGGACACGCATGGTTGGTGTATGCGCTAGCCAGGGATGGTCAGCATGTCCGGTGCCAATGACAAAGGATGTTCCCACAGGCTGCTCGCCGAGATACTCATGAAGGATGTGCTGCTGAACATCTCGCATGAGACCACCACCAAAAAAGTCGATGATCGCCGCATCGACCCCACCATCCATCAATCCAAATGAATTGGCTGGACTGACCATGCAGTCAAACTCTTTTATCTGTTGAAATTTGCCCATCACGACATCCGCACGCGGCAATTCAGAGAAGTATTCTTTCCATGCTTCGCATAATGCAGGGTTGGGATCAACCAGTATCAGCCGAAATTCCATTTCGATTCTTTCATTTAACTTCAGTCCTTCAGAAAGGATAAGCCATGTCCGAGAAACAAAGCAAGAAGAACCAAACATCCCCGACCGTATCACGCTGACGCTGCCTACGCCGGAAGACGGTGGCACCGCGCCAGAACGGGTATGGCAACCGCTACGTGTGCGGATCGATCCTTTGAAGGACATCTGCACTGAGATTGGGCTTCACCCCGCCGATTATGGTGGGTCATTCACCTCCAGTGGATAGGAGAGGAGTTGCCACACATCATAGGGAGGATGATGCGCCTTGCCGCCATCGCCACCTGCTTGAATCCACTTGAGCACAGTCATAGCATCTGCAAATGTGGCGAAAAGTCCATGTTCGTTCGGACGAATACCAAACAACCGATTCACATCCTCATGTAAGTAGTGACATAACCAGGAGTGCCCATAATTGCTATATTCAAAGCTAACGACTTCAAAACCCAGAGGTGCCCCACCAGCTTCAACTGAAACATGCTGCTCAATCCGCTTCTCGATGCCGTAAGCATCATCACTGCTTGCTTGCCAATCAGTCTGCTCAATCGACTGCGGCAAAGCAGTACCGACAATATAAAGCTTTTCCGTATTTACTTCGAAGCGATTGACAAACTCTCGCGCATTGTTCGATGTATAGAACATGCCCCAGATGTCCATAGCTTCTTTGTAATCGGTGCGACTCCATTCCACAAAATCTGGCAGCCTACTCTGAGCAATTCCGAAATCTAGAGCAAACTGTGGATTGCCAGTGGCCCATCCCCAACTCACATTGAATTTTGGGCAGATGCAGTTGGATAGACTGATAAACCTTTCTGGTATCAGTTCAGACTCTAACTGTTCCCACCCTGGATGGTTCGCTCGAATAAGGAAATAGCCGCCTGAGTAGAGGGCTTCTGAGCTTTCACTCTTCATTGGTACCCCTTTTCACGTGTATCCAAAGGATAAGCCATGTCCGAGAAACAAAGCAAGAAGAACCAAACACCCCCGACCGTATCACGCTCACACTGCCCACACCCGAAGACGGTGGCATCGCGCCGGAACGGGTATGGGAACCGCTACGTGTGCGGATCGATCCTTTGAAGGACATCTGCAATGAGATTGGGCTTCACCCCGCCGACTACAGTGGGTCATTTGTTTGGTCAGCCAGTTGGAGGAATATTCAGACCCATGTCGCCACCGTAACGCACAGCCAATTGACGTTGATCTGCATATCGCCAATCGATGTATGTAGGTTGGTTCAAGTAGTTTCGATAAGCTAGCGACATTTGGCGTGCCGCCTCACGCGGTGGGACGTGTCCAGTACCCGTACCTAACCCGGGGCAGGCCACCGTTGAGATGGACTGTTCAGCGTCTTGATTGTGGTG
>JAIOHN010000821.1 GCA_019912985.1 Anaerolineae bacterium
GATACTGGATGTGCTGGCATGAATGAACTGCTGGATATGGCCCTGGTTACGAGCAGCTTCTAACAGCCGGTGTGTAGCCTGGATATTGCAGGTCATGTACAGATCGAACTTCGTCCAACTCGCTAATAAACCTGGCATCGCCGCGATATGGTAAATCACATCCACATCCTGCAACATTGGCTCAAGCTTGTCAGTGCGAAGATCGCATTCAAAAAATGTGAAATTGGGCTGCTCACGCAGCCATGTCAGATTGCGTTCTTTATTTGCGCGGGGATAATAATCGATAAAAGCGTCCAACCCGACGACCGAATGGCCCTCTTTGATCAGTGCTTCGCTCAGGTGCGACCCGATAAACCCCGCCGCTCCGGTGATTAAATAGCGCATATATTTTCTCTTTACGATTCCTTGTGCTTAGTGGAAAGCCGAGATCACCCTTTAAAAGCTTGATCCATCCGCTCGCGAACAGCGTAGATCGCGCGATTACCTGTTTCATAGTATACGCGCATCACCATTTCGGCCACCAGCCCCATGCTGATCATCTGCACACCAACAATAATGAGCAGGACTGCCAGCAGCAGCAATGGTCTGTCGTTGATCCCCTCTTGCAACACCAGGCGAACATACGCCAGATAAATGGCGGTCAACACACCAAGACTGCTCAACACAAAACCCAAACCGCCGAAGATATGGAGCGGTTTCGTTGAGAAACGCAGCATAAAGCTGACGGTGATCAGGTCGAGGATCACTCGGAAGGTACGCCAGATGCCATATTTGCTTTTGCCAAAGCGTCGGGCGCGGTCATTCACAGGAACTTCGCATACAATCACGCCCATGGAACTGGCAATCGCCGGGATAAAACGATGCAATTCCCCATAAAGGCGGATATTCTTAACGACTTCACTGCGATAAGCTTTCAAGGTGCAGCCATAATCATGCAGTTGGATATGGGTCGTGCGCGAAATCAGACGATTCGCTAACAGGGAGGGCAGCCGCCGGATCAAGAACGACTCCTTACGATCCATGCGCCAGCCACTGGCGATGTCATACCCCTCATCGATTTTTGCTAACAGCTTGCCAATATCGCGAGGATCATTTTGCAGGTCAGCATCAATCGTGACAATCACCTGTCCGCGAGCGGCGTCAAAGCCAGCGGTCAGCCCAGCAGTTTGCCCGAAATTGCGCCGCAGACGGAGAATACGCCAGCGCGGGTCATGTTCGTATACCTTTTTCAGCTGGATATAACTTTTATCCTGGCTGCCGTCATCAACCACCACCACTTCAAATGTACAGTCCAGTTCTTCAAGCGCGGCGGTCAGTTCTGTATATAATGGTTCAATGTTATCTTCTTCGTTGTAAACGGGAACAACGACAGAGAGATATGGCGGAGGTTCTTCAATCGTTCCTGCGTCCAAGTCCTGGGTAAAGACCTGCACCTTCGGCTGAGTATTTTCTGGTTTAAAATAGGTGTTCACGCTCATGGTTCCCTTACCCTGTCCAACAACTCTGTAATTAGCTTAATTATGGGACCTTGCAAAAATCTAAAGGAAACCTTAGATATTCTTTGGGATAGCCGGGTAAAAAACAGTGTGACTGGCTTTTCGCTCGAATCAGCAAGCGCGTTGTAAGGTGACAGGGATAATATTAAAGTTGCAAGTCCTCAAACATCCATTGTGGGGTCCGATAAACTGAAGGTTAGTTACATGATTGAATCACGTGTGCAGTCACCGCAAACAAAGAGAACGGTTTGGTTCCTGCTGCTTGCCATTGTGCTCTTAGCAGCAGCTTTGCGTATCTACAACCTCAGCACCGAAAGCTACTGGCTGGATGAGGTCATCATGGTAAAGATCACCCAGAGTGATCTTCCTATCATTATGGAGAGCCTGGGCAATGGACGCCCGCCAATCTATGTCATGTTGGGATATGCCTGGGTCCGTATTTTCGGTGCATCAGAAGCCGCCACTCGATCCTTATCTGCCATTGCGGGCTTGATAAGCATCCCAATCGTATTTCTGATTGGCCGAAGAATGTTCAATAACACGGTGGGTTTGCTGGCAGCGTTGTTGACGACCCTTTCTGTGTTTCATATCTACTACTCACAGGAATATCGCTACTACAGTGTTGTAATCTTATTTACGGTACTGACATTCTATTTCTATATTCGCGCTTTGGAAACAGGGCGAGTTCTTAATTTCATACTGTATGTCATCTGCGGTATTGGCATCTTTTATACTCACACATTTGCAATGTTTGTTCTGGTAGCCCCTGGTTTGTACTTCTTACTCCAGTTTCGTCGTTACCGGCCTTTGTTCTGGAAGTGGTTCATTGCAGAAATTGTGCTTGTATTAGGGATGCTGCCTGGGATATGGCTGCTGGTAAGCTACCTTTTTAGTGGTGCAGAAAGTAGTGCAGGCTCGCCAGCCAGCCCCAATGCCTGGATTACACCACCAACCTTCCTTTCACCTTTCCGTACAAGCCTGAACTACATATTCTACAATTACGCCTACATCAACATCATATTTGTAGCAATTGCAGGCTTGCTCCTGGTTATAGGGATTATTCTCTACCTGCTGCGCAGGAACGCGCAGGAGCGCCAGACAGTTATCCAAGGAACCGCAGAAGATGTAAAGAGCACTTTTAGAAACCCTTACTTGCTGCTGCTGCTGCTCTGGTTTGTGTTACCCATTATCATCCCGCTGCTCCTCTCATTATCGAACATTCTTGGGTCTGGCTACCTGGACCGGTATCTTAGCACTGGCGCAGTCGCGCTTTTCTTATTGATAGCAGTCATCATGTACAGTCTGCGCAAGAGTGTACCGATTGTGCTGTCACTCGCAGCTTATATCTTGATCATCTTCCCTGCTCTGTACACCTACTACCACATGGATATTAAGGAACAATGGCGGGAGCTGGCCGAGGAAGTTGCTGTTGATAGCCAACCACAAGACACCATTGCAATCGCCTATGCAGATTTCCCTGAATACCGTATTGATGCCTACAATAGCTTCTACTGGTACTACCCGGGTGATGCAGATGACTGTTTTGTCGATTTGAAACTGCAAGACGCTGCACTCATTAATCAGTTAAAGACTTGCAATTCCAGTAATAATCACTTCTGGATTGTGATTCACGGCGACAACCCGCAGCGTATGCAAACACTGGAAGATTATCTATCTTCAACCCAACAAGGTGAGCTGCTCACGACAGAGAAGTACCTCGGCACATCGGCCTACCTGTTTCAAATAAGTGAGCTGGGTTAAATCAAGCCCACCCGGTAGGTGATGCGGGTCAGAAAAAACACAAAGCGGCCTGAACATCAAGAAAGGATTCTCTACTTTTCGAGTAGCGTATTAATCATTGCCTCACTTCAGGAGAGTAACAAATGCAACTGTTCATCTTATTGTTAATGAGTGTACTGGTTGGGATGTTGGACGCCTGCGACAATATACAAGCACTGTCCATCCAAAGTGATGGACAGCTACCAATGACGAATATCTCCTATGCGCAGCATGAGGACGGAACACTTGATGTCTTTTTGCCTTCACAGACAAACGAGGGGTTAATTCCGACGGTCTTGCTTGTCCACGGTACTGGGGTCACCAAAGAATATTTCCAAGGTACGTCCACAATTGAGGATCTCACTACGAATGGCTATGCCGCTGTTTCGATAAACTATCGGCAGCCTGGCCTTTGGAATCCAGATTTGTGGATGGCAGATGCCGTTTGTGCGCTTGGCTGGATGTATGCGCATCAGGATGAGTACCATTTCAACATGGATACCCTGGCAGCGCTCGGCCATTCACGCGGCGCGTTAATCGTCTCCATGCTTGGAGCGAAAGACGATCTCAATAGTTATCTGAATGGATGCGAATACAGCTTGCCGGAGAACTTTTCACTTGCTGGCGTGATCCCCTACGGTGGGGCCTTTATGACAACCGCCACACTTTCTGATCCACAGCTCGTTGGTGTGTTTACTCAGGCTTTAGGGGTGACGTCCGATGAAGCGCAGAGATTGATTGACTACCTTATTGCGGAATCGCCTTTTGAATGGCTCCAGGATCCTGACATTCCCGAGCAAGTAAAAACATTCCTCTCCTATTGGCCGACACCATGGATTGATGGCACAGAACCACCCTATCTGCTACTACATGGGCAGGTCGACGAGGTAGCCTCGGTTCAGGAATCGCAGGTGTTTGCTGAATTCCTCCGTGAGAGAGGCATACGAGCCGAATTTTTCATCGTTCCAGATGCCTATCACCGCATGGACCAAACCAAAAGCCACGATCAGATGATAAGCTTTTTAGCCAGTATCCAGAGCTAAAAGCATTCTGAGAGGAAGCAGCCGATCAGGTATACCTGATCGGCTGTGATACGGTTTATTGAGGTACGTGCTGGGCAGCAGAAATAAAGGTACGGCACCAGTCTTCGACATGATCTGAAAGCGCGTTTTGGCCCGACAACATCGTGAAAGTATGGTCAGCATTCGGAATCACTACCTCAGTGGCGTATCCCTCTCGCATCATCACCTCTAGTTTTTTGCCGAGTGTGACATGGAAGTGCTCAATCGAAGAGCTGCCTTTCGAGAAAGCAAGCAGCAGACGTACTTTACGCTGAATAAAAGCATCCGCTGCCCGTGCCAGCAACCCATCAAACGCGGATTCTTCTATATCTTCTGAAACATTCAACCGGCTACGGACCTTGAAAGCCGCAGTGGAAACCTTATTGAGGAGAATAGTCTTCACCACATTGTTGTAAATGCTTCGGTAGTCAGCCCTGCCGGTCAGCAGTTTTTTCCACCGCTCAGGGTCCACCAGCGCCTCTTTGACATAGTAGTTCTCATAGTAGCGTGACAGCTTACGTTGGCGGTCATATTCCACCCAATCCTCTTCAGTACCCTCTGGATTCATCAGGATGGTGCCAACGACACGTTCATTCTCACCAGCCGAAGCAAACGCCGCCCACGCACCACCGCAATGGCCAATCAAAATGAACTGAGATTGATTCAGACGTGCTTCCAAATAGTCCATTGCCTGACGCAAATCATCAAGTACGGCCTGCTCGATAGAGAGATCATCAACGCGGGGGCAGCTATCTCCGATACCGGAAAAGTCAAACCGAAGCGAGGAAAATCCCAGACCTGCCAACCGGCGTGCCAGACGCACATAGATGCGACTGGGGCCAACATGATGGATCATGCCTGCGTTGAGAAACAACAAAGTCGGAACAGGCACCTGATTCTCTGGCAGTGTTAGAATACCAACCAGCGATTGATTTTTACCAAAACGAACTGCTTCTTCTCGCATTCTATTATCCTTTACTGCTCAGTGATCCAGGCGATAATCGCTTGTAAGGTCTGATGCGGCACCAGGGCTTTATCCGGGTTTTCTGTCCACATCTGCGGACCATCAATCTGTTGATAATTCATTATCACGCTACGATCATCCAGGTAGGTACGCAACCGCTGAGTAGATTCATTTGATTCGCGTTCCACGACCATCACATCTTCCAGCCCACTCCAATCCAGTCGCAGCAAGTCCACCTGCCGCAACTCATCCTGCATTATTGGGGAAATGGAGAAGCCTAACACTTCAAGTCCTGACTGATTTGTAGACTGGCCCTCGACCTGTGACAGATAGTAACGTAGGTTGCGGTGGTGCCATGCAACTAACTCATCAAGGTACTCGCTGCCGTTTATAATCGGGTCCCATAAAACTACCCGTGTAGGATGATTTTGTCCCATACCAGCAAGAGTCGCCAGCGTAGCACCCAATCGCAGACCGACCAGAACGACATTTTCGACTCCTGTACGTGCGCGCAGCTCATCCACAGCCATCGAGATATCTTCCAACCCACGGCTGACCGTATAGTTCAACTCATCACCAGCCGAGTCGCCCGTGCCAAAATAATCGAAGCGCAGCGCAGGAATGCCAATATTCGATAAGCGCAGCGCCAGTTGGTGACACGCACGATGGGCGCGGATATATTCCTGACCCCACGGCGGGCAAATGACTACGCCCAGATCACTGTCTATCTCGCCATCAGGTTGATAGAGCATCCCAAACAGGTATCCATCCTCAGGGCCAAAGAAGATTGGCACCTCGCGTTCATAATTGGTCTGCTCCAGCAACTCACCCATTGTATCGGAGACATTTATTTCAGGCGCGTGGTGAGCTATACCGTTTGCCTCCGGTGCAGTCTGTGGCAGAACCGCTTCAATGCGACTTGCCAATTGGCTCAGCGTTTGTACATGCACCGAAGCAGGTTCCAATCGTAGTCCGGTTTGATCTTCAATTCGTGAAATAACCTCCATCGCCAGCAGCGAATTGCCACCCAGGTCGAAGAAGTTATCATTTACTGTGAAATGGTCAATACCAAGAACCTGCTGCCAGATTTCCGCAACAATACTTTCCCCTGGCGAAAATGCGGCTTGCTTGGTCCGCGACTTCCGTGATTTGGCTGGTTTAGCCGCCACGCTATCAGCCTGACGTTTCACAGCAGGCGCAGCAGGTAGCACTTGCGATAGGAACGGCGCTGCTTTCATAGCTCCCATCTGCTTCTGCCATTGCCCCCAATCGATGGGCATGACAGCGACCTGCGATGCATTCCCTTGCAGTAACCGGTGGAGCGTCTCCAGACCTTCAGCGTTAGACAAACTTTGCGATTCATCCATTGATCGCGTGGGTGCATCAATCGCTTTAACCATACCGGCTTCGCGCCAGGTACCCCAATTCACACTCAGTGCGGGCAAGCCGCGAGAACGCCGGTAATGCGCCAGCGTGTCCATAAAGCTGTTTGCTGCCGCATAGCTGCACATCAACGGCGAACTTAACAATGCCGAGATGGAAGAAAACATGACAAAGAAGTCCAGTGAGGTGTCATCGAACAAGCGATGCAAAGCCCAACTGCCTGCGACTTTGGGTGCATAAATCGTGCGCATAGCCTCAACAGTATGATCTTGAATCATCTCATACTGCATGATGCCAGCCGCGTGAACGACACCCCGAACAGGCGGCAGTCCCCTGGCAGCATAGTCAGCTAAGGCGCTACGCAGGGCTTCAGTATCGCCCATATCCACAGCTGCGATGTTCACTGTTACACCCAATGATTCAATACGTTGGATGGCCTCGATACGCTGTCCAATGCGGCTTGCAGGATCAACACTATCCCATTCATCCCGTGGGGGAAGCGGTGTCCGACCTATCAAAACAAGATGACATGCACCCTGTTCTGACAACCAATGCGCAATTTCCAACCCCAGACCGCCCATACCACCCGTGATCAGATAAGCAGCATCGGGCTTTACTTCAAATTCGTGACTGGCATTAGGCATGTGTCGCCCTAAACGGGCCACATAACGTTGGTTGTTACGAAAAGCAACCTGGTCTTCATTATCGGAACGGCCAAAGCTCTGTAGAAGGTGTGTCGCAGACACTTCGACATCTGCGTGAGGATCGAGATCAATCAGCCCACCCCACAAACGAGCCTGTTCAAGCGCGATCGAACGTCCCAATCCCCATAGAGCAGCCTGAGTAACGGTAACATCCTCATCAGGTTTGACTGCCTGAGTGCCGGATGTAGCCAACCACAACGCTGGCATAGTCTCCCAGGACCGGCTTAACAAGGCTTTTACCAGGGATAAGACACTCTCACTACCCAACAACTGGCTGTGCTGTAGATCAGCCAGCGTAAGGCTGTCTGACTGTGTTCCATCCAAGCTCCACAGGAAAACTGCACCAGCGCAAGTTCCATTTATTGAAGCATCAAGCAAGCGAGTCAAATCTTCGATTTGCCCTGGGCGAACGCCGTACTGGTACTCATCCATCTGCTCAAACGTATCACTGGGATAGACGAGAATACTCTGCACACCGTTCTGTTCGAGTTGTGCGGCCAATGCAGCACCAACACCTTGCCCATCAGCAAAAATCAACCACGGATACGCACTTTGAGGCGTGGCCTGAACGGGCTTTGCAGGCTTCCATTCAACTTCATACAACCATTTTTCTAACCGCTGAGCCTCAATTTGCTCCGCATCCAGATACCACAGCCGTGCGCCAATAGTCTCCGAAACGAGACGATACTGGTCGTCATAAACTGCGACATCGCCTATTAACAAATTAGACTGGTCGGCATTTGGGCGTAAGCGCGCATAGCACCAGAACGTATCGCCTTTTAGTGGTTCATAAACTCGTGTGCTATCTACACCAGCACCAACAAAAGCGCCACCACGTTCATCATCCGACCGATCCATCGAAATCGTTGCAGTGAGCACATGACCACAGGTGTCAGAAACCGCGGGATGAAATTGATACGACTCAAGCTCATCAAGAATGATATCCGGCACTCGCACCATACTAAGCGCCTCTCCATTCCCGTGCCACAATTGTTGAATTCCCTGGAAAGCCGGCCCCCACTGGTTGCCTTTCTCAGCCAGGCGTTGGTAAAACTCGGTCCCTGTAAGTTCCTCATGGCAGCGCGCGATAATTGTCTCAGGATCAAACTGCTCCAACACCGTAGGAACCACAGATTCTGGCAAAGCATGGATCACACCTGCTACATGCCGCGTCCAATCGGCATCAACCGGAAGTGCATTTGAGCGACTATAAACTTCGTATGTTGCTTTGTCATCATCTGGGCGAAGCACAAACTGTACCTGATGAGCCTCGCCAGGATTCAAGTAAAGCGGCTTCAAGTTCTGCACACCTTCAAGCGCTAAGGGCAGAGCTGCATAGCGCTGTACTGCTGCGGCGACACTCATCTCAATATAAGCAGTCGCCGGAACAATCGGTCTATCCTGCACCTGATGATCGCCGAGGTAGGCTTGTCTGCTTAAACTCACCTCGTTGACCCACACATCAGCTTCTGAGACTCCAGGTAGTTCATAGCGTGTTCCTAGCAGAGGATGCCCACCACCTGAAACTGGAGCTGTCATGGCGTGTGGTGAGGATTTTTTCTCCATCCAGTAACGTTGGCGCTGGTAAGGGTAAGTTGGCAGCACAACTTTGCGGCGGTGATAATCGCGATCAAACCCGTGCCAGTCAATATCCGCACCCTGAACATACAATTTGCCCAGCGTACCCAGCAGCACTTCCCAATCGTTGCGATTCTCGCGCAATGAGGAGAGCCATACACCTTCTCCAACCACGCGCTGACCCATACTGCTCAAGGTCGTGCTCGGCCCCACTTCCAGAAACAGGCGATAGCCCGCATCATACAACGCCTGAACATCATCCGAGAAACGGACTGCATGACGCGCCTGATTCAGCCAGTAATCCGGTCGCATCATCTCTTCGCCTGCAATCGTCCCGGTGACATTGGTGGCAATGCGCAACTTGGGCCGGCTGAATTTCACAGACTTTAAGACACGTTCAAACTCCGCCAGCATCGGCTCCATCAATGGTGAATGGAACGCATGGGAGACATTCAGCCGCCGCGTTTTAATGCGCTGTTCGCTCAGCGCCTCCATTGCCGCCGTGACCGCTTCTTCCTCACCAGAGATCACGGTGTTCTCCAGACCATTCAAGGTCGCAACGACCACGCTCTCACCAAAAGACTGGATGATCCCAGCCACAGTTGCTTCATCAGCCATGACTGCGGCCATCGTCCCACCAGCAGGGAGCGCCCCCATCAGCCGGCCTCGCTGCGCAATCAGGCGCAGGCCATCTTCCAATGAGAAAATCCCTGCGATACAGGCAGCGGTGAACTCACCAACACTGTGTCCAAGGACGGCATGGGGCTGAATACCCCATGACATCCACAATTGCGCCAGTGCATATTCAATCGCAAACAAGGCGGGTTGTGTATATGCGGTGTGATGCAGCAGTGAATCGGGCGTGTCTTCTCCAAACAGCACGGGGAGCAAACCATCCGGCATATACTGACGTAAAATCGCATCACAGGCATCAATAGCTGCGCGGAACGTGGGCTGTGTCTCGTATAACTGCCGCCCCATGCCTACATACTGAGAACCCTGCCCTGTGAACAGGAACACCA
>JAIOHN010000822.1 GCA_019912985.1 Anaerolineae bacterium
CGGTCATACCGGGCGCGTCTAACACGTTGATCTTGTAGTCTTCAAATTCGACGGGGACTAGTGAGGTGGAGAAGGACAACCCGCGATCTTTTTCGTCGTCATCCCAATCCGAGACGGTGTTTTTCTCTTCGACCCTGCCTAGACGGGTTATCGCGCCGGTATTGTAGAGCAGGGCTTCTACGAGTGAGGTTTTACCGGCGCTCTGGTGACCCACCAGGGCAACATTCCTCAATTTATCAGTCGCGTACTCTTTCATAAAAATCTCCTTTTTTGTAAGCGTTCAGCCTCTTGCCGAATGCAGTGTAGGAAAACCCACGCTCCTTACTCCATGCCATTACTTCAAAGATTTTAAGACGCTGTTAAACACTTGTCAAAAACGTTCATCACGACATTCGCATGAGGAAAAACAATAGTGCTGTATACTGGAGCGGTGTAAAAGCTCTTAGGGGGATTCATGCAGACGAAATTATCAGAACGCGTCCTGAAGATTGAAGGCGGCTCCAATATCCGCGACATTGGCGGCTATTCGGCATCCGGCGGAAAGGTAACACGCTGGAAAACCATCGTGCGATCAGCGGGCATGGATCAGATCACTGCCGCCGGTCAGCATGGCTTGCTCGACTATGGCGTGAGGCACATCATCGACCTGCGCGATGTCGCCGAAACCATGAACACGCCGAACGTATTTGCGAAATCAACGGCGGTTTACTACTGTAACTGCCCGGTCATCGGCATGGAAGACGTGAATAAGGCCATTGAGGATGTCCCCACGATGGTTGAGATGTATACCATCATTCTGGAACGCTGCCGCGGACAGATCAAAAACGTGCTGGAAACCATCGCCCAGCATCTGCCCAATGGGCCGGTGGTGATCCACTGCTGGGCGGGCAAGGATCGCACCGGCATCATCACCGCCCTGCTCCTCGGTCTGGTGGGCGTCCCGGCGGAGACCATCGCCCAGGATTATGCTATGAGCTATGAACTGCTGGCCGACCGCATTGAAGCCTGGCGGATCTACAACCTGGAGAATGGGATTGATTCGTCGACCTTTGACGAAAAGAACCGTTCCCGCCCGGAGACCATGCTGGCGACTCTCGATTACCTCGACTCGCATCTGGGCGGCATCGAAAGCTATCTTCGCGCCATCGGCCTCTCGGACACAGCAATGAATACCCTGCGCACCCACCTTGTCGAAGACCCGCAGTAGAAAACCAGCCCTCGAATCCCTTATTGGGGGTATTGTTGTCGGACATATCGCTGTAGGGGCTTGTCGGTGACAAGCCCTTCCCTTTTCCCACCTTCATTTTTCATCCTTCCACGTGTAGCTTTTTTACTCATCCCTTGTAGCCATCCCTTTATACGCTGTACTTTGCACGTCTTTTGACTAACGACGAATGACTATCGACTAAAACAAAAAGAGCGAGTTGCATCAACCCGCCCTTTCGAAAAACCATCAGATCGAGGAACTACTGCCAGGAGATCGGCCCGCTCAGGCCGAAGGACGCGCCGATCAGCGCCAGATCGCGCACGTCGATCTGACCGTCGCGGTTGAGATCCGCAATCTGCACGGTGGCCGGGCCGTCAAAGTTTGAGGCGACCATCGCAGCATCGTTCAGGTCGATCACATTGTCAGAATTGGTGTCCCCTGCGACCAGAAACGT
>JAIOHN010000823.1 GCA_019912985.1 Anaerolineae bacterium
AGGGTGTATCGTCGCCGATGATCTGAAACTGCGCCTGCTGTTGGTGTGCCTCGGCTTCCAGCACCGCCAGCACATCCGGTGACTGTGTGACGGTGATCGCCTGCCCCTCATGCCTGATAATCCCGGCCTTATGCCAGGCAACCGACTGCTGTGAACCACCGAGCATGGCGGCGTGTTCCATCTCGATTGGCGTCAGCACCGCCAGCAGGTTATCCACCACATTCACCGCGTCGAACCGTCCGCCCAGGCCAATTTCCAGCACGACGACATCCGGCTGCTGGCGCGCGAACCACCATAACGCCAGCGCGGTCGCTTGCTCAAAGGTGCTGTAACGGTGATTGAGGGTCGCCATTGCGGCCTGCACAGCGGCGTAAGCCTCGACAAAGGCATCACCGCTGATCATAACATCGTTATAAATGAAACGTTCGCGAAAGCTGTGAAGGTGTGGGCTGGTGTAGAGGCCGATATTCAAACCGCTGGCGCGCAGCAGTTGAGCGATGTGATAGCAAGTCGTGCCTTTTCCGGTCGAACCAGCGACGACCACCGCGCGCAGTTTCTGCTGTGGATTTCCCAGCGCTGCCATAAGCTCGAGCATGGGGGTAAGTGTCTGGGGATACTCCCCGGCGCGGATTGGCTGACACAACTGGCTGAGCGCATCCAGATAGGACATGGCATTCTTTCTAACAGGTTGTGAACTTTAGGGTCGATTCAAGCCATGATCAAGCCAGAAAACGCATATAAAAAGTTTAAATGCAGTTAATCTCCCCTTAACCGCTTGATCTTGCATACCCGTGAAGAACTATGGTAGACTGATGGTGCAAACCAAACACGCTAATAGCGTATCGCATGTTGAAAGAATCAGACAACCCTCCTCATTCTCCCATACATCGGGGTAAAAGTAGACATTCCATACCGGTTTGAGCCGCTGCTTGTGGTTTGCCGGTATTTTGTGTTGGTAGGGTCAGGTCTGGTTGAAAGGACAAACAACTTTGGAAGACGGCGACTTATCGAGCCTGATTATATTTCTTCTCCTCCTCATTCTTCACGCGTTGGTGGCGTTGACTTACGCGGCGTTGGTGAATTCCCGCCAATCGCTGATGCGCGAAGAAGCTGAAGAAGGTAGCGCCCAGGCCCAGCGTGTTCTCAACCTCCTTGAGAATTTTGCCCGTCTGAATGTCACTTATCAATTGACACTTCTGTTTACCCGGTTGGCGATTGCAGCCATCGCGACCATCAATATCGCGGAGCCGCTCATTGCGGCCAATCCGAATCTGCCTTCCGGCCTGGTGTATTTCCTGGTGCTGGGTGGAACGGCGCTGCTGACCCTCATCCTGGGGGATCTACTGCCAGCGGCAGTCGGCAACGCGCGTCCTGATAGCATCGCCATGTTCCTTTCCGGCTTCATGCGCTTGATCGTGTTTTTGCTGTCGCCATTAGTCCGCGTCACCATCTTCGTCAGCAAGCAGCTTTCAGCGCTGTTTGGTGGAGATGTTGCGGATGCGGCGGTCACAGAAGAAGAGATCATCACACTGGTGGATGCGGGCCAGAAAGAAGGCACGATTGAAACCGACGAAAAAGAGATGATCCTCTCGATCTTGCAGTTTGACGAAACCCTGGCGCGCGAGGTGATGGTGCCGCGTATGGACATCGTCGCCCTGGAAATCATCACGCCATTTGAGGAAGCGCTGGCTCGCTTCGTGCAGACTGGTCACTCGCGTATTCCGCTCTACA
This sequence comes from Anaerolineae bacterium, assembly GCA_019912985.1. Taxonomy (GTDB): domain Bacteria; phylum Chloroflexota; class Anaerolineae; order Aggregatilineales; family Phototrophicaceae; genus JAIOHN01. Next base: position 1,732 of record JAIOHN010000823.1, read on the forward strand.
GCGACAGCATCGACAATGTGGAGGGTTTGCTCTACGCCAAGGATATGCTTACACTGTGGCACAATGGCGGCCCCAAGCCGCAGTCCATCCGCGAGCTGATGCGTCCAGCGCATTTCGTGCCGGAAAGCCTGCGTGCCGACCTGCTGCTAAAAGAGCTGCAAAAGAGTAAAATCCACATGGCAATCGTGGTGGATGAATATGGCGGCACCGCCGGTCTGGTGACCATCGAAAACCTGATCGAAGAGATTGTCGGCGATATTCAGGACGAGTACGACCTGGATGAAGAAGCCGAGTATGTCCAGGAAAACGAAGACGAGTATCTGATCGACGCCGGGATGAACCTGGACGATGTCAACGAACTGCTGGAAGTCGACCTGCCAACCGAGGATAATGATACGCTTGGCGGGTACATTTACAGCCGTATCGGGCGCGTCCCATTGGTTGGTGAAGTCGTCGAAGATACGGATAATGAATTGGTCATGTGTGTTGAATCGGTCGAAGGGCGGCGCATCCGTAAGGTGCGTGTCACCCGGGTTCACCCGGAAGAATCGCCTGAAGAGGACGACCTCGAAACAACACCCGATGAGGAAGTGAGTCGAAAAGCCGGATGAGTGCAACCCCAACTGCTGCAACCAAAGCGCTGGTGGCTTCCGCCAGCGCTGCTTTGCTTCAAGCCTATGCACCCTATTCAAACTATCGTGTCGGCGCGGCACTTCTGACACGTGATGGCAGCGTCTACACAGGCTGCAATGTCGAGAACGCCGCCTATCCCGCCACCATCTGTGCAGAGCGTACTGCGCTGGTGAAAGCCGTGAGCGAGGGCCAGCGCCAGTTCGACGCGATCGCGGTCGTCACCAGTAATGGCGGCTTTCCCTGCGGCCTTTGCCGGCAGATGCTTTACGAGTTCTCACCCAAAATGCGTGTTATTGTGGCCGAACCCACCGGCAAAATCATACAGGAAGCGAAGCTGTCTGATCTGCTGCCTCATGGATTCGGGCCATCTTATCTGGAGCATTGATGCCAGAACGCTCTTTTCGCACCCCTGCGTTGATTTTAAAGCGCCGCGATTTTGGCGAAGCCGATCGCTTGCTGACAGTGCTCACTCCGACACATGGCAAAATCGACGTGATCGCCAAAGGAGCGCGCAAACCCACCAGCACGAAAACGGGTCATGTCGAGCTGTTTACCCGCGCCGACATGCTTATTCATCGTGGGCGCGAATTGGGGATCGCCGTTCAGGTGGAGATGATCGCCCCATATCTGGTGCTGCGCGAGGATTTGCAGCGCGGGGCTTATGCCAATTATGTGGCGGAACTGCTGGATCGCTTCACTGGGTCGGACGATGAAGACTCCGGCACATTGTTCAAACTGATTGACGAAACCCTCGAGCGGTTGTGTTATGATGATGATCCGCGCCTGGCTGTGCGCTATTACGAAATGCGCCTGCTCGATCTGGTCGGTTTCCGGCCAGAACTCAACGAATGCGTCTTCAGCCGCGAACCCATCCAGCAGGAAGATCAGTATTTCAGCTTTGTCGAGGGTGGCGTGGTCCGACCCGAATACGCCGCACACAGCGTTTCGCTGGTCAGTTTGCCGATGGTCACGCTCAAACTGATGCGTCACATGCAGCGCAGTTCATACCCTCAGGTCAAAAGCCTCAAATTGTCCCAGGCGTTGCATAATGACGTCGAACGCATTATGCTGGGCTATATCACCTTCTTGCTCGAGCAAAAACTACAAAGCGTTGATTTTATCCGGCGCATCCGAGTTTAATTCAAGAACAGCCTTCTTTTTGATATAGTTTTTATAGACCAGCCATAACCGGGAAGAACACGTGACGGAGACACTGGATCGTATTATTTATGGCAAAGGACAACCCGCCGACGGGTCGTTCCAGGTGCTTGCCCTCACCGGGGACTTAACCGAAGCAGAAGCAACCACCTGGTCAACCGTGGCCGCATTGGAACCGGTGGAGTCCGCATCGCCGGAAGAATCGCTGGCAATTGGGGTTTTCCCCCGGTCGCCACGCGGGTTCATCCTGGCGCGCGCCCAGAATCAGGGAGATGAAGCGAAGCCTGTTTACGAATATGTGGATTTGCCCCGTCGCGTCCTGAATCAGCTGGAGGGCAATCTCAAGCCGCTGCTGACGCTGCTCGAACAGCCGCTGCCAGAAACAGATGGCTCGCGCCTGATTGAAGCCCTCAACCTGACGGATGTGGCCGCCTGGACCGCAGAGGAGCGACAGGCCAGCTTAGAAAAGCTGGTCAACGAATATGCGCAGGGTGATTCGAAAAAAGTGTTGGCGCTTCTGGATGCTGCGCTGGATGAACGCCTGCTGTTGGTAGATGACTTCGAGGGCGATTATCAGGCACGAACGGCCTGGATTCAGGGCCTGATGGCGCTGCTGCCACCACCTGCCCGTGCCGATCTTACCTTCGCCACACATGTGACACTGCCCTATCCGCTGCCGGTGCGGGTAATTTTCACACCCGAAACCAAACCCAGCGGGCGCTGGACAACCAGCGAAGACCTCCCAACCGGCTTGACATCGCCTTACGTGCGGCTTTTAGACGAGATATGGCAGAGCGACTCAGAATCGCTGCTTCACCGGCTGCGTGAGGCCGAACCGCTGGCGGAAGCGATTCTGCCAGGGATGGAACTCAACGAAGGCCTGAACAAATACACCGAACAGGTGCAGCTTTATCACCGGGTTTATAAAGGCGAAGAAGTCCCGGATGAGCAGCTCAAAATGATCCTCAATGATGATCTGGTGCTGCCACCCGAATTGCACCAGCGTTACAGCGAGCGATTGCTGCTGCATGCCCTGGATGAACGCGATACCGAAGCGGCGCTTATCGTGGCCCAGCAAATGGATCATGACCCGGAGTTGGATCAACAGCTCAACAGCATTCTGGTGGAAGCGCTGGAAGATCGCCCTGACGCGGTCTATGTCTTTATCCGCACCCGCCTGAATGATGCGATGGAAACCAGCCCGGTATGGGTGGAGCGCCTGCAAATCGCGGCCCTCCACTCGCTGCGGGTAGCGATCACGGCAGGCGATGGCGCGACCATCATCAACTGGCTGCGCCTGATCGCACGGGAGCCGGTTCACTATGGACTCGGCGAAATTTTGCGCCAGGGGATTTATGCAGCGCAAACTCGCGCCCATGAGGATGGCGAACTGGCCCGCCAACTGTTGGTGCTGGCTGTAAAGCGAGATCCTGGCGCGCTGGATACGCTGCTGGCGGATAAGCAACTGTTAGCCACGGTCCCGGATAACCTGGGACGGGCGCTGCGCGAATACAGCGGCGACGCCATGTTTACCCTCAATAATCGCGGGCCGGAGCTGTTTCTGGTGGTGATGGCGCGGGCGGCAAGCGCGCAGTCACCAACGCTGTTCACCATCGAAACCATCGACCACATCTGGAAACTGTATATTGCCGGGCAAACGTTTAATCTGCCTGAACACTTCCAGCCGGAGGCGATTGTCAACGCCTGGACCGACACGGGCGCGGACTGGCTGCCGGTGGAGACTGTCGAGCATATCGCCACGCTGATGCTGGCCGATGGACGGGACGAACTTTTCCATAAAATGGCGGCGCAGCTTGGGGAACGACTGCCTCATATGCTGGCAACCATCCTGCAAAACAGCCAGCGCAATGTCACCGATCTGATCGCGGTCCTCAATCAGCTCATCAACAGCGGCACGATTACCCCACAGACAGCGGTCGAGATTGACACGGCACTGCTCGAAATCCGTGAGTGGCGGCAAAACGCCATGCCGCTGGTCGAGCAGATTGCCCGGCTGGTCCAGCAAAATCCGACCCTCGATATTCCTGCCGAGACCGTGTGGAAACTGCTCGATATGGCGAGCACCTCGCGCTCGGATGCCGTGGCACGGGTCGCCTCGCGCCAGCTTTTCAATGATATGGAAGCCCGTTTTCAGGAAGAAGATAACGAGCCTGAAGCCCTGAACTTCATTCCAGATACCCTGCTGCGCCTGTTCGAGCAGTTGCAGTGGAGCAGCGCCACGCGTCAATCCGTGCTCAACTGGTGGCGTGATCTGGTACGCAGCCAGCCGCTTGGCCGGTTGGGACGGCTGGAAAAATCAATGGATGGCAAGCGCCTGCTGGAAGACCCGCGCGACATCCTGCAATCGACTCTGGCGTTCCGGCGGATGCTCGGCAAACGCAGCTTAGAGGAATTCGCGCGCGACATTAACACCGCCTTCTCCGTCCTGGAGGACTTATCGGATTCGTTCGACCCTTCCCCGCGCCGTCCCGTTAAGTTTGATGTCGAAACCATTCGCGGTGAGCTGAACGCGCAAAAAGACGCGATGACCGATCAGGAATGGCGTATTCTGGCGACCAATTTCCGCGAACTGGCGCAGTTAATCGGCGAGATGGGCGATCATCGCAGCAAAGCCAATCTCATGCGCCGGGGCGAGAACATCGACCGCCAGTTGATGGCCGGGGAGCAGCACCCGGACAGCGCGGTTGACGCCATGAAATGGATTGCGGGTTATCTCGATGGCGTTCAGGATCGGGATGAAAACGAAAGTGATTAAGACGCCGCAGGAAAGATGTCCCTGCGGCAGCCTGTGATAAGCATTTAGCGGGGCAAATTCTCGGCAGGGATGTCCTTGAGCAGCAGGTTATCCATATCGCGTTGTGAAACGATGGGATCGTCAATCCCCCAGGGGATGTTGATCTGCGGATCGTTCCAGCGCACGCCATTCTCATCCGTGCCGCCATTGTAATAATTGTTCACCAGGTAAGTGAGAGTCACATCGGTCAGCGCGACAAAACCATGCGCGACCCCCACCGGGATAAACACGCCAGTGTTATTCGCCTCGCCGATTTCCAGTGTCTCGACCGCCATATAGGTGGGCGATGAAGGCCGCAGATCGACCATGCCAACCCGTACAGTCCCTTTGGAAACATACCAGTAATCAATCTGATGATGGTGGTAATGCAGGCCGCGCAGCACATTCGCTTTGCTATCGGAGCGGTTGCTTTGCATTTTGTCCCAGTTAATCCAGGGAAACCACTCACGGCGGAAGGTTTCCATAAACTGGCCGCGTTCATCTGCAAAAGCTCTAATCGGCATCACATACACCCCTTCGATTTTCTCTGAAGGGATGGCAGGAGTTTCATATTTGGTCGTTGAATTCACCGACATGGGTCCTCTTGGTTGTAATCCACATTGTGACAACTTTAACACAGCCTAGCGGTTTTGCCTTGCCCCTGCCTTTCATGGTCGGTGCAGTTTAAGACGGAGATAAAGCACGTCCTCATCACCGTGGCCCAGGTCGAACTGCTGCTTATAACTATCGCGAAAACCGAGGCGGCGATACAGCGCCACTGCACCGGGATTGCTGAGCGCTGCGCCAATATCTACACAGTTCATGTGCATATCACGAGCGGTGCGCACCAGATATTGAATCAGTGCCGTGCCAATCCCCTGGCTGCGATAGGCTGGCGCGACAATCAGATCGCTGATTTCACCGCAGCGCGGCCAGACCATCACCTGACCATATCCCAGGACATGACCTTCTTCGCGTGCGGCGACCACGCCCAAACCGCGTCGCTGGCGAGCTATCTCGCGCATTCGCATGATGAAATGGTAAACCGAATCAGGTGAACGCTCCGGCCAGCAGGACTGGCGCAGGGGTTCCAGATCAGCCAAGCGGACCGGGCGAATGTGAATGTTTGGATTGGGCGGTTGCAACGCCAACGGGGTACTTTCCATACTCAAGAAGTATACCTGATTCAGCAGCGATTATGCAGTTTTTTAAATCGACCCAAAAACTCTATAATAGTCACCATGCGCAAGCGTATTGCCCTTTTACTGCTGCTGCTGCTAAACGCTTGCAGCGGTGAAAACCAGGTGGCGGAACTGCCGACCCTGGCTGTTTTGCCGACTCTCGCGCCATCCGCGACTCCGGCACCTATTCGCCCTCTCACCTTCTGGGAATCGGTCACAGCGACCTTGAATGATTCAACCCAAGTTGACCGCTGGCAGTTCAGCGCCCAGGCAGGTGACAACGTGGAGCTTCGAACCCTGGGGCCAGTCATCCTGACATTGCAACAGGCAGAAACCGTGATCGCCGGACCAGCGAACACACTGACACTCACCCTCCCTGAAGACGGTGATTATCTGGTGTCGGTGCAGTTGAACGGCCTCAGCAGCGGTGTGTATGAGCTGGGCCTGGGCTACACCGATCGACCAAACCCTGCCAGCTTCACCGCGACCCCGCCACCCTCGACGGTGGGCGTGCCAACCCCCACACCACCGCTGGCCGACCTGGGAACGCTGATCGGCCCATTAGAAGATGGCAGCAGCCTCGCCGGAACACTCGAAAGTGTAGGCGAACGGCATGTCTACACGTTTGAGGGGCAGGCAGGGGATTACGCCAGCATCGCACTCTCGCGCGTGTCTGGCGATATTGACCCGCTGCTCACCCTGTATAGTCCCTCCGGTCAGCCGCTGGCGGTCGATGACAACACGGGCGGCAGCAATGCCGCCTTTCTGCGCAACGTCCCTCTGCGCGAGAATGGCCGCTATACGGTGCAGGCGGCAGGTGGCGGTTTCACCGGTACCTATCAGATCAGCCTGATTATCGGCGACGGTCTGCTGCCGATCACCCCCACGGTGATCGCGCAACCGACTGTGACGACCTTAAGCGAAGTTCGAGCCAGCACGCCGGTTCCAGCCGAGATTGACGGCGAACTGAGCGACCACGTGCCGGTTGCCGCACGATTAGACGATGAAAACGCAGTGCAGCGATTTTTCTTCCAGGCCGAGCCGGGCGATTTTGTCACCATTGGCATACGTCCGGCGTCGGATAGCCCTGTGCGCCCCACCGTGGAAATCGTAAATCCGGCAGGTGAGGTGCTGCGTTCTGCCGATACCGATCCAGGCACCGGGGAAGCACTGATTGCGCTGCTGCCCATCACCGAGAGCGATCCCTACAGCCTGATTATTACCGACCCCAACGAAGCGACCGGTGATTATGTGATCACCTATGGCATCGGCCCCACACGCGAGGAGGTCGTGCGCGGCAGTACCGAGAGCAATGTCCCTTACGAGAGTGCGATCAACCGGCGCGGCCTGCGTGATGTCTGGAAAATCCAGCTCTATGAGGGCGATGTCATCACGGCCACAGTCAGCCCACTGACCAATACACTCGATCCGGTGCTGGAACTGGTGGCCGAAGATGGCACGATTATTGCACAGGACGATAACAGCGGCGGCTATCCGAACCCGCTGCTTAGAGAAGTGCGCATCCCTGCCGCAGGGGTATATGATCTGCGAGTGTACGGTGCAAACGCCGATACCGTCGGGCCGTATCGTCTGGTATGGCGTTATGTCACGATCGCGCCGACATTCACACCCGACCCGGCTCGTTATCTCATCATGTCGATGGCTGATCAGGCCAGTGCCGATAGCTACCTGTTCTATCCCTTCCAGGGACAGGCCGGACAGCGAGTGCGCATCCAGGTAATCGCCCAACCGGGCAGTGACCTCGACCCGGTGGCGGTGCTGCTGGGGCCGGATGGCAGCGAAATCGCCGCTGGTGATGACAGCGAGAACGACCTGAACCCGCGTTTTACCGTCGAACTTCCAGCCGATGGCACCTATACCGTCCGTGTAAACGGCTATCTCACCAGCGGCACGTTCGATCTGCTGGTGGAGAGCCTGTATCAATGATCCGTTTCAATTTACAAATTGTGGAAATTAGCTAGCTCTGACTCTGGAATGGGTCTGTTCAAGTCGGATTTGTTCAATTTGCCCGAAAAAGTAAATTTTTCCGCTGGAAGTCCTTGACAAAAAAACTTCAATTGCATACACTAAGGTCAAGATTAAATTTTCATAAAAAACAAACGAATTTTTTTAAAACATATTTAACATAAACCCGCCACCCGGCGGGTTTTTGACTTGATTTGCCCCTACTTCATCTGTAGAATACAAATATAGGTTGTTGCCGGTTCACTCAGACCGGGTCCTGTGCGGCAGGACCACCGAACCGTGTCAGGACCGGAAGGGAGCAGCACTAAGGA
>JAIOHN010000824.1 GCA_019912985.1 Anaerolineae bacterium
AACTTGTAGATCCCGTTCTGTTCCTGGTAGACATCGGTCAACTGGGTGTAGCAGTAGCCAAACATTTTCACGTCATCCAGCAAGATCGAGCACAACCGCTCAAAGCGGTCATAAAACGCCTCAATCGAGGTTGGGCGATCACCATACCCCCATGAGACTTCCCCTTCTTTCACATTCGGGTTCCACCAGATACCGCCAAATTCGCTCACGAAATAAGGTTGGCCACGATAAGGAAGCGACCATTCTGGATTGCCCGCAAAGCGCCGGATAGCGTCACTCCATTCTTTTGCACTGTTACGATATGGATCTTCATTCGCTAAACCAGCGTGACGCTCAGCGAAAGTATCCGGGTCCTGCGTGTAATCGTGGCTGTCATAGACATCGGCCTCAGCCACACGGTGAGAGTAACCGGAGGTGTCGAGCACTGGCCGGGTAGTGTCCATCGCTTTGGTCGCCAGGAACATGCCGCGTGTAACATCATCCAGATCACTAATCTGATCGGTAATCGACTGCCAGGTTTCATTGAGCGGACACCAGCCGACGATGCTTGGATGTGAGTAATCGCGTTCCAGCACTTCCAGCCATTGAGTGATGTAGTCCGCACCGGGTTTCTGATGTTCGTCACTCGGGCGGCCCATGCCACCACAACCCCAGTCACCAAATTCGCCCCAAACGATGTAGCCCAAACGGTCCGCATGGTAGAGGAAACGTTCCTCGAACACCTTCTGATGCAGCCTCGCTCCGTTAAAACCAGCTTCCATACTCAGCGTAATGTCGCGGATGAGCGCCTCTTCACTGGGAGCGGTCATGATGCCATCCGAGTAATAACCCTGGTCGAGCACTAACCGCTGGAACACGGCCTTGCCGTTGATCTTGATGGCCTTGCCATCAATGGAGATACTACGCAGGCCGGCATAACTGGTGATCTGATCAACCACGTCGCCATCGCCATCAACTAACGTGATTTCCAGATCATACAAATGCGGATCTTCAATAGACCACAGGCGAACTCGATCTTCAGGAATCACCAGGTCAAGCCGTGGCGACAGATCCATGTCAGCAGCAACTTCTGCCGATACCACTTCGCCCTGCCCATCTTTTAATACGGCGCGCAGACGAAGTCCTGACTTATTCTCGGTAATCGGCTGTTCCAGGCGAATCACATGATTGGATACATCCGGCGTAATGCGTGGGCGGCGCAGCGCCACTACGGGCACTGGTTCCAGCCACACAGTCTGCCAGATGCCGGTTGTGCGCACATAGATCGCCCCCTGCGGTCCATATTCGCGCGCCTGCTTGCCACGTGGTTGGGGACGGGTGTGACTATCACGTACGCGAACCACCAGCGTAACTGTCTCGCCAGCCTCGGCAGCACCGCGCAGGTTACAGCTAAATGGTGAAAAACCACCGCGATGTCGTCCGACTTCAACACCGTTGACCCATACAGTCGTGTCGTAATCAACTGCTTGAAAATGTAACAGCACATCTTTTCCGGCCCATTCTGCCGGAATAGTGACCTCACGCCGGTACCAAACTACATTGAGATAATCATGATTCTCGATGCCTGATAGCTTCGATTCAGGGCAAAAGGGAACAACAATACTGCTATTCAGGTCACGTTCCAGCAGGCCGCGATCAAGGCCGCTGTCGCCCTGGTCAATTTCAAATTGCCACTCCCCGTTGAGGCACAGCCAATCAGGCCGAACAAACTGCGGACGCGGATATTCGTTGCGTGGAATAGTCATCAAATGCTCCTTGGTTATTCAATTCCACTATAGAAGCGGATTCCATTAAAAATGCGTTTCTGAAAGACGAGAAATAAAAACAAAAGCGGCGCGCCAACCAACCATGCTGCGGCGACTCCACCCGTCAGGCCGCTGGTTTGGGCCAGTTTCTTGAGCGCGATCGTCAGGGTCCACATCTCTTGCTGTGTTGCAGAAACCAGCGGCCACAAATAGTTATTCCAATTCGCCATAAAGGCGTAAAGGACGATTACAGCCAGTACTGGCGCAGATAGAGGCAAGAGAATTTTCAGGAGGATGGTGAGGCGATTGGCTC
>JAIOHN010000825.1 GCA_019912985.1 Anaerolineae bacterium
CTCCCGCGCGGCTCGCGAAGATGAGCCTTCTCGCGCCGGGCGCGCTCACTCCTCGGCGCTCACTCCTCGGCGCTCACTCCTCGGCGATGGCCTCGACCAGCGTCGCCGGCGCCGGCGCCTCCGAGTCGGCGCGCGGCGCGCGGACCGGGATGACGACGCGGAAGGTCGATCCGCGGCCCGGCTCCGACGTCACCTCGATGCGCCCGCCGTGCGCCTTGACGATCTTCATGGAGATCGAGAGCCCGAGCCCGGTGCCGCTGCCCACCGGCTTGGTGGTGAAGAAGGGATCGAACACGCGGCGCACGACCTCCTCCGTCATGCCGGGGCCGTCGTCGGCGATCTCCACCGCGACCTCGCCGCCGCCGAGCGCGAGCGTGCGCACCGTGATGGTCCCGTCAGGGGCGATCGCGTCGATCGCGTTCGATACGATGTTCAAGAAGACTTGCGCCATCTGCGAGGCGATGCACTGGACGGCCGGCAGATCACCGAGCTCGAGCACGACGTGGCCCTGCTTCTCCTCGAGCGACTTGCGCGCGATGTTCAGCGTGCTGCGGAGCAGCTCGGCGAGATCGGTGCTCTGCCAGTCCTGATCGCCGACGTGCGAGAAGCTGCGGATGTCCCGCACGATCTGCCTCATCCGGTGCAAGCCGGCGATGTTCTCGTCGAGCATCACTGGGATGTCCTCCGCCAGGTACTCGATCTGCGCCTCCTCGCGCAGCTCCTCGAGCTGCTCGCGGGTCTGCACCGGCAGCGCCGGCTCCGCCTTGCGGTAGGCACCCAGCAGCTCGAGCAGCGCCGGCACCGAGCGGCGCAGGACGGAGATGTTCGAGTAGATGTAGCCGAGGGGGCTGTTGATCTCGTGCGCGATGCCGGCGGCCATCTGACCGAGCGAGGCCATCTTCTCCGACACGAGCAGCTGCTGCTCCATCCGCTTGCGGTGCTCCATCTCGGTCGCGAGGGCGTGGTTGGACTGGCCGAGCTTGCCGTTGAGGCGCACGACGTAGACGGTGACGGAGGCCATCACCACGAGCGCGAGCAGCACGAGCAGCACCACGTGCCAGTACTGCGCGAGCGCCTCGGCGGCCGTCAGCTCGGCGACGCGATCGTAGGGCGGCGCGCGCAGGCGCCGCAGCCCCTCGTGCACGGGACCGTAGTCGAGCGGGACGGTCCAGCCCGCGTTGGCCGCGGCGGTCGCCGCCGGATGGTCGCTCGGCATCTGCAGGAGCGCGACCGCCACGCGCTGCGAGAGCGCTTGGTCGGTGTGCCGCGCCACGGCGAACGCCCACTCCGGATAGAGCGGCGTGCTGGCGACGAAGGGGAAGTCGCGATGCCGCTGCGGATTGAGGACGCGCAGGTCCTGCATCCGTATCGTGCCCGCCGCCGCCATCCGCTCGAGGAGGTCCGTCCGCACGATGCCGACGTCGGCGCGCCCATCGAGGACGGCGCGGACGATGTTGTCCTGCGGGAAGCCCAGGAAGTCGACGCCCGCCAGATCGTCGACCTCGACGCCGTGCTCCTCGAGGACCAACCGCTGCGCCATCCAGGCGCCCCAGGCGCGCGGGCCGACGGCCGCGACTCGGCGCCCGCGCACGTCCTCGAGGGATCGGATGGCGCTGTCGGCGCGCACGAAGATCACGCCGCCGAACCGCGTCTGCGGCGCGCCCGGCGTGCGGTTGCGCATGGTCGCCACGCGCGTCAGCCCGTGCTCGTGCTCGAGGTACACGTACTCGGCCGGCTGCATGATCACGAAGTCGAAGGCGCCCGAGCGGACCTGCGCGCCCGCCTGCTCCAGGCTCTCCATCGGCACGACCTCGAAGCGCCGCTCGGGGATCGCCTCGGCGAGGTACGCCGCGGTGGGCTCCCACGCCTGGCGTGTCTGGGCCGCGCCGCGGATCGCGTTGACGCCGATCCGCACGACCGGCGCCCGCGAGGGCGCTTGCGCGGCGACCGACGTGGTGACCAGCACGACGAGCGCGGCCAGCGCGCTCCCAAGAAGATGTGCCGTTCGTCTCATGTCTCCTCTCGGCCGCACAGCCTCTTGTCGCGGGCCCGCAGC
>JAIOHN010000826.1 GCA_019912985.1 Anaerolineae bacterium
GGAGTAAATATATCAGTGTAAGGAGTAAGGTGAGATGACGAAAAGCGGAATCCCTTTTGGGGGATCGAACCGGCCTGCGCCACTGCCTGACAAGCTCGTCGCAGACCGGCACGATGAACCTCACGAGAACAGGAGACAAACTCCTGTTCTACGGTCGGTTGCATTATACCACTGTTTGAATAATGTTTCATCAGAATCGGTGGCGGCATCCGTTCACCCGTGTGGTTCGCCCGCGTCCTTGTTGCCTCATTTCCCACTGTGCCTAGACAGCGCAGCGCGGCGTTCAGATTTCATGAATCGCACAAAAGGGGTGTGCCATGCAACTAACCAAGGAAGACGCTTACGCTTTTAGAAGGGTGCTGTCCAAACTGGACGTGCCCGGTGACTTAAAACTCAGCCCAGTGGCAAAGCTGCTGCTGGAGACACTCGATCCACTAAGCAACCCAGCGCACTGGCAGATGTTGCAAGATATGGTGACGAGAAACCACCAAATCATGCAGCAGGTCATGTATATTGACCCCAAAGGTCAGCCGCCGGAGGATCTCAAAGCCTGTGATGAGCTTTACGTACCACCGCTGCCGAAGGCGGCTCAACTCGATCAGACGCTGATTGAGGCTGCGAATGGGGTAGGGCGTTTTCACCGCGACTGCACCGACTGGCTCAAGCAGAAATCGCCGATGACACCCCACATCTTCTTAGAGTCCGCGCCGCTCTGGGCAGTTGGGCTGGCGATTGCCCGTCGCTGCGTTTTGCATTTGAGTTTCGATGATATTTATCCCAACCTCTACATCTTGTGGGTCGCGCCCACCACCTATTACCACAAGAGTACCGGCTTGAAGGCTATCACCCGGTTGGTACGAAGCACACTCCCGCACTTGCTCCTGCCGGAAACCACGACGCCGGAGATGCTGATGGCGAAGCTCGCCGGACAGAAACCCGCCAACTACGATCAACTTCTGCCGGGTGAAAAGCGATTGGAGGAACAGGGAACCCGGTTTGCGGGTCAGCGCGGGATGAGCATTGATGAAGCCAGCAAGATTTTGATCCCGAAAAAGTACATGGAAGGGCACGCCGAGGCCCTGATGCAGTTGTTCGATGGCGCAGACCGGATGGAGCGCGAGCTGCGAGGCGATGGCAAGCTCATTGTCTATAACCCATCACTCTCATTGATTGGCGCTACAACACCGACCATGCTGGCGCGCTACATGACCGATGCCGAGTGGGAAAGCGGATTAATGGCCCGCATCATCCCACTGACACCCACTGAAAGGGAGGTGAAGTATGTCGTCAGCGACCATGCGCCTGAACTCGCGCAAGCAATGGAGAGGCTGAAGTCGCGGTTGCTGCGCATCCACAATGCTTTTCCCACGCCACCGGAATGGGAAGCTCTCTACAATGCTGATGATCCAGTCAATCTGCCTACCATCGATGCCCTGATCGAACCGGATGTGATGAAGCGCTTCAATGCCTATTCAGAGGCGATGCATGAGCTGACTGATCCGCGTCGAGGATTAGACGAACGGCTGCGCGGGAACTACGGGCGCTTCCCGGTATTGACCATCAAGCTTTCGTTGATCCTCACCTTGATGGATTGGGTTGAAGATGGCGCAAAGGGATCGCCGCGTATCTCGCTGGCTCATTGGGCGCGCGCTCAGATTCTCACTGAGGAGTACCGTGCCTCCTCTCATCGCCTGCTGGCCGAGCTAAACGTCAGCCAGGATGTGAAGAATGAGCAGAAAATCCTGGATTTCATTGCTCGATCATCTAAGGAGAAGCCAGCATCGAAACGAGACATTCATCGTGGTACTGGTATCAAAAACCGCAAGGATGTTTACGCTGCGGTTGATGCCTTGGTTGAGGGTGGTGTTATTACGACAGCGGAGCGTTCAAATGGACGCGGGCCTTCGACTATAGCTTACCTACTTGCGTCAGACGATCATGAACTCGTCAATGGATCTAACGGAGTTCGATGATGATTGATGTCACACATATCAAAGAGCGAATCGACTGCCGCGATCTGGTTGAGCGTGATCTTGGCAAACCGAAGTCTCGGAACAGTCGTTACAGCACCTATAAGTGCCCGCTTCACTGCGAGGAGAAGGGGTTCTCGCTGGTAGTCTACGAGGATCACTGGCACTGCTTCGGTAAGTGCGGTCGCGGCGGCGATGCCATCGCTTGGCTTCAGGAATACCACAGTCTCTCCTTCCAGGAAGCCTGTGAACAGCTCTCGTCAGGCGACCTACCACAGCTCACGCATCCGCGCCTCTCTCGACTGCCAAAATCTCAGCCGCTGTCCGAACCCCCAGATGTAGGTTGGCAGGAGGCCGCGCAGAAGGTGGCTCACCGGGCGATGGATACCCTTTGGGGTAGGGAGGGCAAACGCGCCTGGCGCTACCTCGAAGA
>JAIOHN010000827.1 GCA_019912985.1 Anaerolineae bacterium
GCCTTCTGGGATGCAGACCTCATGGGTATCTCGCCGCAGGTCAATACCATGCCAATCTGAAACCGGGGTAGGGGACGCTGAACCAGCGGTTTCGATCTGCTCAAAGCTGCGATCGTAGCCGCTGGCGATCAGCGCAGGCAGGATCAGCGGGTTATACAACCCGTCCGTGAGCAGGGCAGCATGTTTGGCGGCAGAGATATTCTCGTACAGCACGTCACTGACCTGCATCCATTCCCCATCACAGGCATTGAGCTGCATCAGTTCGCTGTCAGGCTTGAAGCGGGTTAGCCGGGCTTCGATGGCGGCCATCTGCTCCGGTATCTGGCTCAGAATCGCGCCACCCATACTGCCCGCTTCAAGCTGCACGCTGACCTGACAGCCCATCGCATGAAATTCGATCAGATGGATCATCGGCTTGGGTTAGCGTGAAGAGCGGCTGCGCTGCCGGACGGTGCGCTGTACAACCACCGGCTGTGGCACGGTGATGCGCGACGGTGCTGGTGGCTGAATCGACGTGGTCGTGGTTCCCGCTGACGGCGCGGCATTGGTCTGCCCCGATTGACGCAGCACGGTCACACTCGGAGCAGTCTGGATAATCGAGATTTCCGGCGCGCTGTGGGTCACAGACGCTGGAGTAACGGCCTCAGCACTTTCCTGGCCGGTGAGTTCTGTTGGTTGGAATAGCCGTGCGTCCAGCATTGCGAAGTTCTGTGCGCCAACGAGGGTAGCGATTGTGGTGCTGGTTGCCAGTGCGGTGCGAACCAGTAATTTTCGAGCACGGTCTGTGTTTGCCATCGTGGGTATCTCCCCATCAACTTCGTTCTTGCTTTCACAATACGGCAGATAGCCACGGGTTGCTTAAACACCGACTCAACGCTACCTTAAATTCAACTTAAATCGGGGAATAACACCCTGAATCGACCGGTGTAGGGGCTAATCAGTGAGGATAAGGGGGTTCTGGACACCAAACCAGCGGCGTGTCATGCTTGAGCTATGACGACCTTCATTTGCTCCGCTGGATAGCGATCTCCTGAAACGGATGAGCATGTTTTCAGATAGTGTTCGTGGCAACTGATAAAGCTGGCTTAATCTGGACCTGTCTGTCTAGCCGACACCCAGCAATCCCAGCAGATCATCCAGCCGCGCCGTCGCCAGACACATCACCGTATCCGCTGCGCCATAATAGAATCGCACCTCGCCATTGGCTTCCAGCAGCATCCCGGTGGGGAAGATCACGTTATTGCGGAAGCCACCATCGACTTCGTACGGTGCTTCGGGAGCCATCAGCGGCTGTGAGTAGAGATGCGTCACACGCGCGGGGTTTTCCAAATCGAGCAGCATCAGGCCAACCGTATAGCGTTTCTTCCAGGCATCCTCCCAGCCATTCTTGCCGCGCGCTGGATCGGTATCAACGGCATGAAAGGCGGTCAGCCAGCCATATTCAGTCTTGATCGGCGAGGCGGTAGGGCCGAGCTTGGTGTTGGCAAACGATACATCCTCGACCGCCAGCACCAACTGGCTGTTGCCCCAGTGAACCAGATCAGGCGAGGTGGACAGCCAGATGTCGAAACGCTCGCCTCCCCGGCTGTAAACCGGGAAGGGGCGTTCCAGGCGCACATACTGGCCGTTAATCTTCTCCGGGAAAAGCACCATGTTGCGGTTATCCGGCGTGCTCAGATGCACAATATCCCAGTGCTCGAAATCATCCGTAAAGGCGATGCCGCCGCGCACACCATGATCGGTATCGAGCGCGAAACACATGCTCACACGTCCATCCAGCACCAGCAGGCGCGGATCATAGGCACGGCGCACACCGCGCACCGGCCAGTCCAGCGCAAAAATCGGCGCAGGCTGCACCTGCCACTTGATTCCATCCTCGCTATAAGCCAATCCCAGGTTTGTCTTGTGCTTTGAAGTCGACTCGAAGTTATAGTCATTGCGAAACACCATGACATAACGCCCCTGGTAATGAGCCACCCCGGCGTTGAAAATCAGGTCAGCAGGGTAGGGGATGTCAGCGGCAGTCAGGATGGGATTGCCCGCATAGCGCTGGATGACCGGGCTGGAGGTGAGATCACCAATGAGGGTCATGGTATGGACTCCTTGTAGCAGGAAAAAGAACGCCAACAGCCTGTACTTTGTACCATATCGTCTGCTATGGCACAATTTGTTTTATTTAATGATTTCAGGAGTATGACATGCAGTATCGCAAATTAGGACGCACCGGTTTTGATGTTTCGGAAATTGGATTTGGTGCATGGGCCATTGGCGGCAGTTGGGGGCCGCAGGATGATCAGGATTCGGTGAAGGCACTGCACCGCGCGCTCGATCTGGGCGTGAACTTCATCGACACCGCTGCCGGTTATGGAGATGGCAAAAGTGAGCGCATCATCGGCGAAGTGTTGAAAGCACGCGCCGATACCAGCCCAATCTACGTGGCGACCAAGACACCGCCGCTGCCGGGGAAATGGCCGCCAAGCCCATATTGTGATGTGGACGAGCGCTATCCCGAATCGTACCTGCGCGAGAGTGTAGAAGAGCGGCTGCGTAACCTGCAAACCGACTCAATTGATGTGCTGCAATTGCACACCTGGACCCGTGCCTGGAACCAGAATCCAAAGCCGTTCGATGTGCTCAAGACACTGCAAGCTGAGGGCAAAATCCGCGCGATTGGCTTATCCACGCCGGAACACGACCAGAACAGCGTCATCGAGCTGATGCGGCGCGGCTATCTGGATGTGGTACAGGTGATTTACAACATCTTTGAGCAGGAACCAGCAGCGGAACTGCTGCCTGTGGCCCAGGAATACAATGTCGGCATTATCGTGCGGGTGGCTTTCGATGAAGGTGTGCTAACCGGAAAATATACCGCTGACAGCACATTTCCCGAAGGCGATTTCCGCAACAACTATTTCGCCGGGGACCGGCTGGCACGGGCGGTTGAGCGGGTGGAGAAGCTCAAGTCCGAATTCGCTGATACGGGACTGTCGATGCCACAGCTTGCGCTAAAATTCGCGCTATCCCATCCGGCGGTAAGCACGGTAATCCCCGGTATCCGCAATGTCTACCAGGCTGAAGCGAACACAGCGGTTTCCGATCTACCTGCGCTGACCTCCGAAACACTGGAAAAACTGCAAGAGCACAACTGGCTGCGGGCTTTCTGGTACGGCGGCAAGGAATAATATCCCTGGAGGGGGCGCAAGTTAATGCGCCCCTCATTCAAGTGTTGATTATGCAGCCTGAGTGCTGCTGGCAGACAGGCGATTGCGCACGAAATCTGTGCCTTTCATAACCAACCAGATCAAGGCTGCCAGCACGACCAGTGCAATATAATCAATCGCCGGGATGGATGCTAATTCCCACAGTCTATTGACTCCCCGATCACTGTAGACGATTAACGCCCCAATTGCATAAGCGGCAAGGAACAGCCATTTCACTGTACGGCTTAGTCCCAATCCGTGCATCTGTGTGATAATAAACACACCGGCAAAGCCGAAGAAGAACATCGGCCACATGTTGTTCCCCTGCACAATGGCGACAAGGGTGCCGTGCGCCAGCACGACGATCTCCTGCACGAACATCCACCACTTATTGATATGAATGCGCGTGAAGAACAGACTGCCCTGAAGCATGAGCAGGAAAGTATAGAAGAAGCCTACCAGATGGCCTGAAGTCGCTTCCATCGGGTGAAACCAGAAGGTGTAAATAATGGCCCAGGCGAAGAAATAACCATGATACTTGCGTGCAAAGCGGATCACACGCTGGCTGAGTGGCAGCTTTTTGCCAAAGATCACGCCACGCCGATTATTTTCCATCAGCATAATCCAGATGAGCATGACGATCACCGCGCCCTGTGAGCTGAAAATCGAGGTGTCCTGCGCCAGTCCGTCATACCAGATGTGGGTTTGCAGCAGATGCAGGACGATAAACAAGGCATTCACGCCCAACGCGACCACATTCACAGGGTGCAGTCCAGCTTTATATTTGCGGACATATTTCTGCGCGTACCAGATCAGCCCGAAAATAGCGAACTGGTGCGCCAGATAAAATCCCCACGAGGTAAGGCGGGACATCAAGGTTGGTTCGGGCAATTTCCAGTAATACCAGGCCGCGCCAGCATCCGGCAGATGCGGCACGTCGGCCAGTTGGCCGCCTAAAGCCCAGATGATCGCCGTAAAAACGAGACTGAAAATCACGCCCGCCCACAGGGCCTGAATATCGCGGCGTGGCGCGTTGGTGTTTACATTGTCAGACGAGCTGTCCTGGACGAGTGTAGCCATAATCAATCCTTGTATTTAAGCTAACGGAGTCCCGTGACAAACATCTCAATCAGGACGTTTGCCATTTCGGGCTTTGAACGGTCGGAATAATGATCGGGCAGGCTGTGGATACCTTCCATCATCGAGAGAAAAGCCCCTGCCAGAATGCCTACATTGACGGCGTGGTGCGCTGGCAAACCGGATCGCAGCACGTTTTGCAGCGGCTCGATCAAGGCGGCACGGGCGGCGATACGTAAACGGTGAGCGGATTCGTCGCTGAGGGCAGGCATATCGGTTTGCATCATCCGCGTGAAATTGAGTGCAGGCTGTGCTAAAAGCCAGTAAGCCGCAGCTTGAAGCTGAGATCGCAGATCAACATGAGCTTTTATCGCACTGGATAAGCCATCCTGATGACGGGCGAGGCTGCGTTCAGTGACTTCGACAAACAGCGCTTCTTTGCCATCCGGCACATGGTAATAAAGTGAGGCATGTTTAATACCCACTTCATTGGCAATGTCGCGCAGGGTGACTGCGGCATAACCTTTGGCTGTAAACAGGCGTTCTGCCGTTTGCAGAACACGCTCCCGCGCTTCTGTATTTTCCATCGTACACCTACCTACCATTTGGTAGGTATTATAAAGAAGAAGATAAGCGCTAGTTATTACACAGATGAATACTGGATGAGATTAAACGAGGGCAAGTAGCGCTTCAGCGCAAGATTGCAACCGGTGTTAAGATAAAGCAAAAAGTGGAGGCGCAAATCTTGCTACCGGTTGCGAACACCTTACGTGCAATTGGCAATACTCCTGTGGTCAAGCTCAACAAAGTCGTACCATCTGGCAGTGCGGATGTGTATGTCAAGCTGGAATACTTTAACCCGACTGGATCGTACAAGGACCGGATGGCTTTGGCGATGATCGAGGAGGCCGAAGCACGCGGTGATCTGCGCCCTGGGATGACCGTGATCGAGTACACGGGCGGCAGCACCGGGTCATCGCTGGCGTTTGTCTGTGCGGTGAAAGGGTATCGCTTCCAGGTCGTGTCATCAGATGCGTTTGCGACCGAAAAGCTGCGCACCATGCAGGCCTTTGGCGCGGAGCTATATATTGTCCCCAGTGAGGGTGGCATGATTACCCCGGACCTGATTCCCCGGATGATGGACAAAGCCAGAGAGATGGCCGCTGGCGAGGATATGTATGCGACCAACCAGTTCCATAATCATGACTCAGTCAAAGGCTATATGCGCATCGGCCAGGAATTAGACGAGCAGATGGGCAGCATGCTGGATGCTTTCTGCGGGGCAGTCGGCACAGCGGGCATGATCATGGGCGTCTCGCAGGCGCTGCGTGAGGCGGGTAGAAAAACAAAAATCGTGGTACTGGAACCCGCGGCTTCCGCAGTGATCTCCGGTCATGCGGCGGGTGCGCATCATGTGGAGGGCATTGGCGTTGGCTTTGTGCCGCCACTCCTTGAGCGTGAAGCCTTTGATGAAGTGCGGGCCATTAGCGAAAGCGAAGCACGTGCGATGGCCCGGCGGTTGGCGCGAGAAGAAGGCATCTTCGCAGGCACATCCAGCGGCCTCAATGTCGTCGGCGCGATACAGGTTGCGCAGAAACTTGGAGAAGGGCATACCGTCGCCACAGTGGCCTGTGACTCGGGGTTGAAATATCTGGCTGGCGATCTATACCAGGATTGAAGTCATGACGAAGCCTTGAAGCATAGCGAAAGGAGATAATATGAAGCTGTTTATCAGCTACAGCAGCCAGAATCGTGACATTGTGACTGGCCTCGCCGACGACCTGGAAGAACTGGTGAAGACGCTATACGCGGACTCCGAATTTCAGGTGTGGTTCGATCAGGAGCTGGTTGGCGGTCACGACTGGTGGGATGACATCCTGAACGCGATTGAAGAATGCGATCTATTCATTTTCAGTTTGAGCGCTGATGCATTGGATTCCGAAGCGTGCAAGCGTGAGGTCGATTACGCCAGCCAGCTCGACAAGCGCATTCTCCCGGTGCTGCTGACCAATGATGTCGATACAGGGTTTCTGCCGGGGCCGCTGCGACGTATCCAGTGGGTAGATTACCGTGAACGTGAAACCAAAACGGCGAACCAAAACCTCCTGAAAGGGCTGGTGAATCTGCCGAAGGACCAGCCCATACCAGCAGTCAAACCGAAACGCCCCGATGCGCCAGTATCACCGCTGGCGGCGTTAGGCGAACAAATCACATCACCCACACTGGATTTACAGACCCAGGCCACACTGGTGCATGAACTCAAGCAATATTTTCACCAGCCCAAGTACAGCAATCAGGCGCGAATGCTGCTGCAAAGGCTGCGTCAGCATCCAGATTTACGCGCATCCATCGGTCAGGAAATCGTAGAAATACTGGATGCCGCGCCTGCACAATCTCATCTACAGCCCCAGCGGCAGCAGGCGCAGAATAGACCCGCCGCCAACATCGTAGAGGTTACGCCAAAGCAATCCAGGAGCGGCAGCCACTGGCCGCAAATTCTGGGCGCGATCATCGGATTTGTAATCGGGCTGGCTTTTGGCGCGGATTCAGCAGCATTCTGGACGACTGATGTCCTGGGGTATCCCACGCTGGGGATCGATTATTTTACGCTATGCGGCACGGCGATCATATTCGCGCTGCTCGGATGGGGTGGCGGATGGTTGTACGTGCGCGCCCGCAGCCGGTGAAGGCGGCGCGATGACCTCGTGCCACAGACGGTCAAGCACGTGCAGCGCGGAGAGATTACGCAGCACATAGCCATAGTAAAGATTGCCGGAGCGAAAATCAACCGCGCCATCGTAGCCATTGGGCGGCACAGATGGATGCACACCATCCTCACCCAGGCCATAGGGGCCAACCAGCGCCATAATACGCGCATAATCCCACAACGGTATACCATAAGTCTGTGCCGTATCTCGCACCGCCTGGTTAAAGACCGCCACTTTTTCCTCAAAGCCGATACGCTGCGGAATCGTGCTGAGTACCGGCAGCACGCCCATGTTGATGGAAGTCTCCACAATGCGATGTAGATCGGCGCGATAGGCGTTCACCTCACGGAAGCCGACATCATTGGTGCCAAACATGATCAACGCCAGCGCAGGCCGCACCACGCGATATTCACAAACCAGCGGCGATTCGTGGGGCAGGCAGTATTCCGTGTCAGCGAACTTCGGGTCGAGCACTGCGGCAGCGGACCAGCCGACACCTGCTGCCAGCGAGGTATTGTCAAAGGCATTGCCATCACGAGCCAGTGTTTGCGAGAAATAATCCAGCGTGGGTTGTAAATAGGCATAGTCTGCCAAGTTGTAGGGGCTGTGCGCGAACGGGTGCAGCATGTGGGCTGAAACAGTGATGCTGTCGCCCACTTTGGAAAATACATCGAGCCGGTTGCCACGCTGCTGACCCTGTTGAACAATGCGGCGGGCATTGGTGACATCGCCAAGCACAATCGCGCCATAATCTAACGCGGTCCCGACGCCATCTCGCACTCGAACCGCCGTCAGATTGATATAAACCGTCACATATTCGCTGTATACCCAACCGATGCTGTAGCGATCCGTCTCCACTTCGAGCCAGGCGCTGTCGGCGCTGCGCCCCAGAATGTGCAGGGCGGTGCCAGCGGGCAGTTGGTCGAGAATGCTGCTTTCGATGTTGGGGGCGGCGCGCAGATTGAGCGGCAAATCCATGTTCACCACCACCGCATCCACCTGAGCCAGCAGAGCAGGGGAGGGGATGAACAGCATCAAGATCAACTCTCCCAAAACACACAGTCGTCGCAGCATATCCACCCAAATCCAGAAAGCAGATGGCCCGATTATACTCGCTGCACACCCAATGGACCCAATGCCTGACTGCCGGCTGGCCCACGAATGGGGTATCATCGCCGAAAACTCACCACAAAAAGGACATTTTATGCAGCGCTTTGGAGATGGACGCGACTGGTTCTTTGAAAAACGCTTTGGTTTATTTATCCACTGGGGCTTGTATGCCATCAACGCCTGGCATGAGCAAGATCAATGGCGGCGGGGCATTCCACGCACAATCTACGAGCAGCTCCGAAATCAATTCATCCCGATCCACTTTGACCCGGACGCCTGGCTGGATGCCGCCGAGGCTGCCGGGATGGAGTACATCTGTTTCACGACCAAACACCATGATGGTTTTTGTATGTGGAGCACCGCCCAGACCGATTACAACATCATGAATACGCCCTACGAGCGTGACATCCTGGCCCAACTGGCAGAAGCCTGTCACCGGCGCGGTTTTCCGCTGTGCCTGTATTACTCGGTGGTTGATTGGCATCACCCGAATTATCCAAATCAGGGCCGCAGTCATGAACTGCCTGCGCCAGAGCCAGGCGATGAACCGAATATCGAACGCTATCTCGAATTTCTGAAGGCCCAGGTACACGAACTCTGTACCCAGTATGGCGACATTCACGGTTTCTGGTGGGACATGAACGTGACCGGGCTGGTTGATCCCTCCATTAACCACATGATCCGCGAACTGCAACCGAATGCCGTCATCAACAATCGCGGTTTCGATGAGGGCGATTTCGGCACGCCGGAACGCGACTTCGAGCAATCAAGCGCATTGGTATTTGAGCGACCCACCGAAGCCTGCCAGTCGATTGGGCGAGAGAGTTGGGGCTACCGTGAGGATGAGGATTACTACAGCCTGACGCATCTGCTGCGCAGCATTGACCGGGCACTGGCGCGCGGTGGCAATTATCTGCTCAACGTGGGACCAAAAGCTGATGGCACACTGCCCGGTGTGGCGGTCAACCGGCTGGCACGTATCGGCGACTGGTATCAAAGTGTACGTGAGGCATTCGATGGTGCAGAACCCGCCTCCGTGCTCACCGAAAACCGCGAGGTGCTGCTCACCCGTAAGGGGAGGACACTGTACGTACATCTTTGCCAGGAGCCGACTGTTGAGCGGGTGCTGCTCAAACCGTTGACCGTCAAACCGAAGAGCGCGACCTTACTCAATACGGGCGAGCCGCTGGTCGTCAGCACCGATTCAATCCCGACCCAGCACATGGATGGCGGTGGTTTGCCCACCACCGGCCCGCGTGAGTGGCTGCGCGTACATCGCATCCCGGTCGATGACCTGACGGACACGGTGCCGGTGATTAAGCTGGAGTTCGACGCGCCTATCGGATAAACGCGACAGTCTGATAGGGAAGGTGAGCCATTGCCAAGGGAGCGGTTTAGTTTCCCGTTGCAACTTTACCCTATATACTGTTTTTATTTGGAACTGTAACAATCCGAAAGGTGGCAATTCCATGAAGTATGGCAGGTACTTTATCTTATTTGCGTTGCTTGTATGTATCGGCGGATTGACCACGGCGCAGGGTGATTACACGCCTGACTTCGAAGAGGTGGACTGCTTTTTCTCAGAGCTGGATGCAGATATGAGTTGCGGGTATTTGTATGTTCCAGAAGATCGCAGCAACCTGGATGAGGGGGAGGTTGAGCTGGCGGTCATCATCCTGTATGCGCACACAGACAATCCCGCACCCGACCCTGTGATCTACCTCGAAGGTGGCCCAGGTGGTGCAGCCTTGCTGGCCGTCGAAGATCTGATAAATCATCCCGTGCTCGATACCCATGATGTGATTGTCTTCGACCAGCGCGGCACGGGTTTTTCATATCCCAGCCTGAATTGCCCGGAAATTGAAGAGGATGATAGTCCCGATTCAATTACAGCCTGCCGCGATCGTCTGCTGGATGAGGGCGTGAACCTGGATATGTACAACACGGTTGCCAGCGCCGCGGATGTCAATGACTTGCGCATTGCGCTCGGTTATGAGGAAGTCGATCTATGGGGGATTTCCTACGGGACAAAACTCGCACTCACCACCATGCGCGATTATCCGGAGGGTATTCGCAGTGTGGTGATTGACTCGGTTTATCCGCCGGAGACCGACGATCTATCCCAAACATCGGTTTCGTTTGTGGGAGCATACGAGGCGCTGTTCGCCCGCTGTGCGGCAGATGCAGATTGCGATGCCACATTCCCGGACCTTGAATTCTCATTTTATGATTTAATTGACCGCCTGAACCAATCACCAGAGATCATTGCGACAGAAGATGGGGATGTGGAACTGACCGGCGATGAACTCGCGGCGCAGCTCTTCCTGGCCCTGTACGACACACTGCGCATTCCTTATTTGCCATATGCGCTTACACTGATCGCGGAAGCTGGGGATGAAGACACATTGCTGGAGGGCTATCTTATCCTGACCGGCGAGGAAAGCCTGGAAGATAATGAACTGCCGGAATCCGTGATTATGGAAAGCGACTGGCTGCTGGATTATACGGACGAATTTGGGGACATCGAGGATAGTGAAGGCATGGCCTATTCGTTCGATTGCAGCGAAGAATATCAACTGGATGATCTAGATGCGGCCTATGCGGTTGCCGAAGCTGCCCCAGAACCGCTGCAAGAATATTTCATCGGCAATATTGAGGGCAATGTGCAGGCTTGCGAAATCTGGGGTGTTGAGACGGCTGATGAGCTTGAGGCACAGCGCGTGGAGAGTGATATTCCCACACTGATTTATTCCGGTGTGTTCGATCCAATCACGCCCGCTTCATCAGGTGCGAGCGCTGCCGATGGGCTGCCAAACAGCCTGCATGTGATCTTCCCGACAGCGGGGCATGGTATTTCCTTTACCGATAATGCCGCCGGGACATGCGCCAAACAAATCATGCAGGATTTTCTGGGTGACCCATGGGCAGAACTGGATACGACATGCGTGGATGAAACCAGCTACCTCGAATTTTACCTGGGGGAGTGAGGTGGCGCGTCACCCCTACCTACCGTAGGGGTGAAATTGTGGATTGGCGGTGCGGATGTCACGGCGGCCAGTTTTCGAGCGTGTCTTTTATGAGGGTCATAAACTCGGCAGCGGCAGCATCCAGCAGGCGATGGTCGAAGGTCAGGCCAGCAAAGCAGATGGGGCGGGTCGGTATCAAGGATTTACTCCCCAAAGCGCGCTGACGCCTTCAGGCATATACTGTAATGTTATTCTAGCTGCATCTATCCGGGGGATTATGAAGGCCATAAACCATGTACGGTACTGTATCTTGCTTGCACTATGGGTTTGTGTAGGTGGGATCACCACGGCCCAGGATGCATATACGCCTGTCTTTGAAGAAACAGAGTGCTTTTTTCCAGAGCTGGATGCAGAGATGCGCTGCGGGTATGTGTATGTGCCGGAAGATCGCAGCGACCCGGAAGCGGCGAGGATTGAGCTGGCGGTGATTATCCTGTATTCGCAGGCTGCCGATCCTGCGCCCGAGCCGGTGATTTATCTAGAAGGGGGGCCGGGCGGTGCGGGCCTGCTGAGCGTTGAGCCTCTGGCAAGGCACCCGATCCTGGAGACGCGTGATGTAATTGTCTTCGACCAGCGCGGAACCGGTTTTTCGTACCCCAGCCTGAATTGCCCGGAATTTGAGGAAGAGGCCAGCGCCGATTCAGTGGCGGCGTGTCGTGACCGGCTGCTGGATGCAGGTATCAACCTGAATATGTACAACACGGCTGCCAGCGCTGCCGATGTGAATGATCTGCGGATTGCGCTGGGTTATGAACAGATCAATCTGTGGGGCATCTCGTATGGGACCAAGCTGGCCCTGGTGACGATGCGTGATTATCCAGAAGGTATCTACAGCGTGGTCATTGACTCGGTTTATCCGCCGGAGGTTGATTATCTTGTACAGCATCCGGTTTCATTTGTGGATGCGTATGACATGCTGTTCGCCCGGTGTGCGGATGATGCGGATTGTAACGCTGCATTCCCGGAACTGGAATTCGCGTTCTACAATCTGCTTGATTATTTGAATGAAGCGCCGGTGCTGGTGGAGACCGAAGCGGGGGAACTGCAACTGACCGGCGACAGACTGGTGGGGCAGCTTTTCCAGGCACTGTACAATAGCACCCGCATTCCCTATCTGCCGTATGCGCTGGCGCTCATGGCATACACTGAGGATGAGGCCGTGCTGCTGGAGGGGTATTTCATCCTGACGGGTGCGAAAAAACTGGATGACCGTGAACTGCCGGAATCGGTGCTTCTGGGAAGTGCCTGGCTGGCGGATTATATGAGCGAATTCGGAGATATTAACGACAGCGAAGGCATGGCCTATTCGTTCGATTGCAGCGAAGAATATCAACTGAATGACGTGGAGAGTGCTTATGCTGCTGTGGAAGCTGCGCCGGAAGTGCTGCACGCCTATCTCACCGACTCTATGTTGAGCAGTTTACAGAATTGCGAAATCTGGGGGGTTGAGACGGCTGATCTACTTGAAGCGGAGCTGGTGGAAAGTGATATTCCCACGCTGATTTACTCTGGCGCGTTCGACCCGATCACGCCCGTTTCGTCGGGGGACAGTGCCGCCAGCGGGTTATTCAACGGCCTGCATGTGGTCTTTCCGACAGCGGGGCATGGGATTTCGTTCACGGATAATGCCGCCGGGACATGCGCCAAACAAATCATGCAGGATTTTCTGATTGACCCATGGGCGGAACTGGATACCACCTGCGTGGATGAAACCGGCTCCCTCGAATTTTACCTGGGGGAGTAAGCAATCAGGCCCAAGCTCTCCACGGATGGATGATAGGGCAGATCACCATGAGGAAACTGCGCGCTGACCTACGTTTAAAAGGGATTAGTCGTCATCATCGTCCAGTTGGAGGCGCTTGGCAATGCGGCGGCTGTGCTTGTCGCGCTTGACCTGCACGCGATCCAGATAAACACGGGTGGTGGCGATATTCTGATGCCCGAGGACAGTCTGCACCTCGGCTAAATCGCCGGATTCTTCGCCGACCAGCCGCGCCACCGTGTGCCGGGTCTGGTGCAGGTGGATGTTGCCAAGTCCAGCTTTTTTAGCATATTGCTTCAGTGCTTTGACAAATCCATGCGAGGTTACTGGCTGCTGACCTTTCGCCGCGCGATCATGACGCAGCCATAGAGGGCTGTCCGCTTCCATCAGCGGCGCATTTTTGCGCTCATCCCAGCGTTCGGATGCTTTGAGATAAGCGAACAGGGCGGCGCGTACGCCAGGATCGTTGATTTCGGTCGCGCGGTAAAGCCCACCTTTTTCAAGGCTGTGGATGATGATGGCCTCATCACTGAGGTGTAAATCACGCCAGCGCAGGTTAATGATCTCGCTGCGGCGTTTGCCAGTGGCGAAGTAAAAGCGCAGCAGGGCGTAATCGCGGCGTGCACTCAAGTCGCCATCGAGCGCTGCCGCCTGAACTTCAGCCAGCAGGGTGCGGGCGTCATCATCACTCAACGCACGCGTTTTTTCGCTCTGGTAAGCATGCGGCGCGCGTGGTCGCGCCAGCTCAACAGGATTGACCCGAATGCGGCCTTTAAATGATGGCTCATCCATCAACCAGTTATAGAAGCTGGATAGACGGCTGATGCGCGCATAGACACTGGCATGGGCCAGTCCCATATCTTCAAGATAGGCCTGCCAGGCTTTGACGTCCAGCGGCGTGACCTGATCAATCGCTTTTTGCACACAGACAAAAAAACCGGCAGCAGTGCCATCGTGACCGTCACTTAACAATGCGTGAAATTTGTCACGAAGTAGATCATGACGCCGATTGCTCTCGGTGCGTGTCGATGCTTCTGCCCAAAGCGAAACGGCATTGCGCAGCGCGGCGGCTTCTTGCGGGCGGAGTTTGAGTGCGCGGGGAAAATCGGATTCGGTCATGGTTCCACTTCTGTCTTGGTTGTGTAACCATCACAGTATAACACAGTTAGATCACAAAAAAACTCCCCGGAAAATTGATCTCCAGGGAGTGAATACTACGATGCAATCTGGTATTAGGAAATGGGTTCCAGCCAGTACTGGTTGTAACCCCAGATGCTCCAACGCTGGCTTTCTGATGCCCAACCTTCCCAACCGTTGTCATAACGGATGTAGTACCAGGTCAACGGGCCGTAGCCGCCGCAGTAAGGACCATCCACGACTGTGAATTCAGCCGGGCTGTACACACGCTCAATCGGATAGCCCGCAGGCTGATAGCGAAGCGTGCTGAAACGCTGGGCGATGCGCCCGCGACCGTTGACTGTCAGGCGGGTTGGCAATGAACCGGCGCAGTCGCTACCGGGATAGTAATGACCACCATACCAATAGGGGTCATAGCCGTAGCCATAACCATAGCCGTAAGCGCCCTGAGCGCTATAGCCACCGCCGCCACCCTGTCCGTTTTCCACAGAAGGTGCGAATACTTCCGGCGGGCAACCGTTCTGACCGCCACCCTCAGCGAAAGTCATCGGGCATAGGTCGGAACCATCCGTCACACCATCACTGTCCGTATCGAAATCCGGGCCGTTGATACAACCATCCGCAGCCCCACCGCCTTGCAGGTCCGGGCATTGGTCGTCTGCATCAGCGACGCCATCTGCGTCCCGGTCCGGCGCTTGGGCCAGAATAGGTGTTACCGCCAACGACAATAGGACGATGAGGGTGAGCAGCAGAGCAAATGATCTACGCATAGAAAGCCTCCAATCAGGTGTATTTAAGCGCGGTAGTAAGTTGTTTGCTCGTCGCAACTACTCTCTATTATAGTAATAACGTCAAAACAAGCTACTCAGTACAGGGAAGTCGTCAGTAAGCCGATCAAAAAGCGTTGGATTAAGCGTAGGGCAAGCGTTGAATTTACGATTCCAGCAGATAATCACCAGCCGTAAGCCCAGAGAGCGCCGCCCCCTCAACACGCGGCCCGGCAAAAGCATCCCCCGCCAAAACCAACGGGGGGCCATCTTGCAGCGCGAGATAAGTATCCGCATAGACATCCAGCGGCTGGCTGTAGCGCCAGCTCTGCACCTGATAGGTGCTAACCTGCGCATCGCCCAGATAAGGCGCAGCCGCCTCGAACAGCAGTTTGGCCGCAGCCTCAAGATCATCAAAGTGGGCATGGCTGAAGTCGGGCGCGGCATGAATCGTCACACCATAGGCGCTTGAAATCCCCTTACGGTAATTGTCGGCCATCCAGTAGATCGGTTCCTGGTTCAACTGAATACCGCCGGGTGCTGGCACTGCCGATGGCCCGTCCAACCGTGCCATCAGTGCAATACAGGGATTGTAGCTGATCGCGTCCAGGTCATGGCGGACATCCACCGGCAGCCGATAGTTTCCGGCATCCAGCAGCGCCAACGATTGTGGCACAGGCGGAGTCAGCAGCAAACGCCGTGCCTCGTAAGTCTCCTGCTCTGTCTGCACCAGCCAGCCGCTCTGCGAGTCCAGATCAATCGCGGTGACCTGGGCGCTGGTACGCACGTCGATGTCAGCCGCCAGATGTTTGGGGATGGTGGTCATGCCCTGCGCGCCCCGGTAGCGCGCGTGACCATCTTCCTTCATCTCCCCTGCCCTATCGGCAAAACCACGTGACCATTCCACCACCAGACCGCTTTTCAACCAAGCATCCACCAGCACGCCAAAACGATCATCACGCACAGTAAAGAACTGCGCGCCGTGGTCGAAAGTGCTGTCGTGAATGCGACGGGTCGCCATTCGCCCCCCTACCCCATTCCCCTTGTCCAGCACAATTACGGATTGCCCGGCTGCATGCAGCTTACAGGCGGCCAGCAGCCCCGATATACCCGCGCCGACGACCAGGCAGTCAATCATTTAACGTAGTCCATGATCAAAACGCGCGTTGAATCCGGAATCTGATTCGCGGTGAGTGTCGTTTCATAAGCCAGTGCGAAATCAACGGCGCTTTCATCAAAGTACGACAAAAACGAGAGAATCCACAACGCATTGCGTGGTTTATAGCTCAATGTCTGGAAGTGCATGGGGATCACCAGGCGAGGTTTCGCCTCGTCAATCACCGTTTTCAGATCGTCCAGGTCAATGACCGGATGACCGCCAGCCAATGTCAGCAGCACATCGACATCCTTGAAAAAGGCGATTTGTTCTGCGCTGAGCGGGTTGCCCACGTCACCCATATGCCCGATGTCGATTCCATCCACAGTAAAGCGGTACATGCCATTCTGATCGGGGTCATGATATTTATGATCGAGTGCTTCCATGGCCTCAATCGCGCGGATGGCGATCCCTTTGACAGTCGTCTGCCCACCATCCCTGGCGAGATCGAGTGCCGTCACGACGGCGGGACTGCCGGGGATCAGATCGGCACGGCAGTGGAAGCTGTCGTTATCAGATGAACGAATCACGAGATCCGCCTCCTCTGCGACCGGTTGATAGCCGGATGTCTCCGGTGTATAGGGGTCGGTGACGATTTTCGTGCCATCATCAGCCGTAATGAGGAAGCAGGCCTGACCGTACCATTTGATTTTCACCGGGATCATCCTTTCGCTGGTAAGGCTTCTCTATCCAATCGATTTTACCAGCGGCCTCATAGCACACCAACAACTCGACCCGCTAAACATCGCTCTACACCTT
>JAIOHN010000083.1 GCA_019912985.1 Anaerolineae bacterium
GGACTGCTCAATCGCTTCAGCAGCGGTCGCCGCGTGTTTTTCCGCATCACGAAAAGCCATCGCGCGATAGGCTTTACGGGTGCGATCCCAGCGTTTATCGCGGTCCATCGCGTAGTAACGTCCGCTCACGGTGGAAATCACACCGACGCCGGTTTCATCAATCTTCGATTCCAGGTTCTTGAGAAAATCAATGGCGCTGTTCGGCGGTGTATCGCGCCCATCCGTGATCACCTGAATCACCGGGTTGATACCCGCTTCCTTCGCCACATCCAGCAGTGCATGCAGGTGACGTTGATGGCTGTGTACACCACCCGGCCCCAGCAGGCCAATCAGATGCAAATGACTATGATGCGCTTTCACATAACTGATCGCCTTCACCAACTCCTCACGGCTGGCAAGCGATCCATCATCAATAGCGATGTCGATGCGGGTAATGTCCTGGTAGACAACGCGCCCTCCTCCCAGGTTCAGGTGCCCCACCTCAGAATTGCCCATTTGTCCTGGCACCAGGCCCACTGCCTCGCCAGAGGCATCAACAATCGAGCGCTCGCGCGTTCTCATCCAGTGATCATAATTGGGTGTGTGGGCCTGCACAACAGCGTTGCCGCTTTCCTTCTCGCGGATTCCCAACCCATCCAGAATAATCAGTATGACAGGTTTTTTTCCAGCCACAGTCGTTCTCCTTATACGTAAGCTACCCATTTTTAACTCGCAGTTCTGGCGAGTCAAGACAGTTCTGGAAAATGGTCTGTTGGGTCATGGTAGACAAAAGCATAAGGGTCTGTAAAAATTACGGTATGCAAGCTTCCGTACGAAGGCAAACCGATGACTATTGAGCTATACCGCAGCGAGGACGACTCCTTCTACTTTGACTATTTCGGCACCTGGGAGAAAGTACTGAGTCTGGCTCAGTTGTACGGTTGGCAGCCCATCGGGACATTTGAGCCCTGGGATTGGCAGTCAGAAGAAACACCGTGGGAGGGTCGCTACGATTTTTATGGTGGCGAAGAAGTGAGCGCCGTGGATGCCAGAGCATTAGCCACCGCGCTGGGAACCGCCCTGCCCGATCTGCCTGACCATCGTATGCCTGACCGCATCTTTGAAACTGAGTTGGAAGAGATCGACCGGGAAGACGAGATGTCTATCTCGTTTTACATCATCGAACCCAATAAAGAACTCAATTTATTCGAGGTTTTCGGCGGCCAGTACAAAAAGCAACTCATGCGATTCATCGCCTTCTGTCAGCGTGGCGGCTTTCAAATTTACACGCTACGCGGCTATTCACCCTAGAGGTCCTATTTTGCACAAAAACAATCTTATAGTCATCGCCATTGCCTTCACGATGTTCATCATCTTAGGCATGCCTTCCGGTCTTTTAAACGTTGCCTGGACATCCATTCAGGGGGATTACGAAGTCACCCCGGATGCCATTGGCATACTCTTATTAGCCAGCACCAGCGGCTATCTCATCGCCAGCTTTGTCAGTGGTCGCCTCATCGCGCGCCTCACCATGCCCTACGCGCTAACGCTAGGCATGCTTGTCGCTGCCGCAGGGATGGTGCTCGGCTACGGCCTTGCTCAATCCTGGTGGCTGCTGATCGCCATCGTCTTTTTGGGTGGCCTCGGTACAGGCGTGATCGACTCAGGCATGAATCTCCATTTTGCCCGCTACTACAGCCCCATGCTGATGAACTGGCTGCATGCCAGCTTTGGCCTGGGCGCGGCCCTGGGTCCGATCATCATGACCCTGCTGCTGACACAAGGTCAATCCTGGCGTCTCGGTTATATTCTGGCCGCCGCTGCCTACGGCCTGTTGGGGATCGCCGTACTGCTGACTCGGCGCGCCTGGAAAAGCGACACGCCGCTGATTGAGACCCCTGAGCAGCCAGTCGAGAAAGAGTACTCGCTGTGGCAAAGCCTGACTCAGCCGCTGGTATTGTTGGGCGTGCTCTTGTTCTTCATCTATGCAGGCATTGAAGTGGCAATCCCCCAGATGAGTTACAGTCTTTTTACCGATGGGCGCGGGATTGATCTTACCACTGCCGGGACCTGGGCCAGTATTTATTGGGCCACCTTCACCATCGGGCGTATCGTATTCGGGTTCGTCGCTGATCGCGTTCGCCTGGTACCTGTGCTGCGCGCCTGTATGCTGGTATCCATCCTGGGCAGCCTCCTGATCTGGCAGAACAGCAGCGAAACGCTCAATGTCATCGGAATCGCCATCGCAGGCTTTGCACTCGGCCCCATCTTCCCCTTCTTAATCTCCGCAACACCGGAGCGTTTGGGGACAGGCCATGCCACCAACGCCATCGGGTTTCAGGTCGGCGCGGCCAGCCTGGGAATCGGCGCGCTGCCCGGCCTTGCAGGGCTGCTGGCGGTCACTTATAACCTGGAAGTCATCGGCCCTTACCTGGTGGTTGCCTCTGTCATCATGCTGGTGATTTACCAGCTGATGGGCACGCGCAAGCTGGAAAGCCCGGCCCCAGTGACGTATAGTGCCGAAACGCCTGAGTTGCGTTAAGATGGTATAAATTCGAGCACGTACAAGAAGGCACTTAGCTATGGAAATTCTCGGAATCGATATTGGCGGCTCCGGTATTAAAGGTGCGCCGGTTGACGTAACCCAGGGAGAACTGAGCGAAGCCCGCTTTCGCATTGACACACCACAACCTGCCACGCCCGAGGCCGTCAGTGATACCGTCGCCAAAATTGTTCAGCATTTTGAGTGGGGCGGCCTCATTGGCTGTACCTTTCCGGCGATCATAAAGCACGGTCGCACCTTAAGTGCCGCCAACGTCGATGATGGCTGGATCGGCCTGGAAGCAGAAAAGCTGCTGCGCCAAAAAACCGGTTGTTCGCTGCTGCTGCTCAACGACGCGGATGCCGCCGGGATTGCCGAAATGGAATTCGGCGCGGGGCGAGGTCGTGATGGGATCGTGATGGTCCTGACCTTTGGCACCGGTATTGGCAGCGCTCTGTTCCTGAATGGTGAACTGGTGCCGAATACAGAACTGGGGCATGTCTTCCTGGGCAGTCGTGAAGCCGAGCAGTGGACTTCCGACCGGGCGCGCAAAGAAAAAGGGTTGAAGTGGAAACAGTGGGGGGAACGTGTGAACGCCTACCTCCAGCACCTGGAATTTCTTTTTTCACCGGACCTGTTCATCATTGGCGGGGGTGCCAGCAAGAAGTTCGATAAATTCGCCCGCAGCATCAACATCAACGCCGATATTCAGCCAGCACAGCTCTTAAACGACGCGGGGATCGTTGGAGCAGCCATGGCCGCACGCCGGTTAGCCAATTAACCGGCGTGCCGAGGTTGTTTCGCTAAAGTTCCTGATACACCACTGCTGAGTAATCCAATTCACCACCGCAGAAGCGGATCACACGGCTGACAGCAAGATCAAGCATATCCTGAATTTCTTCGACTGATACCGCCTCGCAGCCATCCACAAACAACAGCACATCCTGCGTCGCCAGCGTGACTTTGCTGGCGTCAGAATCGCGATAATTGAAATCGAGGCAGACCAGCTTTTCCTGATCCGCGTATACCAGTTCACCAGTCTCTGTCACCAGCGCTTCCCCCCCGCCAATTGGCGTGAGTGTTTCGCCAGCCTGCGCGAAACGCAGTTCCAGCGGCAGCGTAAGCGTACTCAGGTCATAAGCAGCCATCGGAATCAATGACTCGGCAGACGTGACATTGTAAGCATCGACCAGCGCATTAATCGTTGGGAACTCGCTGTTGCGGACCACACGCCGCAGCAGTGCTTCCGCGCTTGGATTACGCTTGCCGGGGTCAGCCCCAAACGCGCGGTAAATCTCGCGATAGGCTTTAATACGATCCAGCGAACCGAGATTGACACCCTGATACTTCTGTGCCAGTTCTTCAGCCGTCCGCGATTTGAGCGCTTCCAGTTCCGGCACTGATTCAGCGATGTTCACGCCGCGCACCGCCGCCACGCCGAGTCGCAGATCCGGGAACTTCGCAAAGACATCCCCGCTGACTTTCAGCACATCCCGGTACACAGCGTCCTGCCGTTTCTCGATCACCCGGAAAGAGGCCTGCTGAAGATATTGGATCGCCTGTGCCTGCTGCAAGCGTTTCAGCACAAAGTCCTGGCCCAACCCGGCCAGAAGATCACCCGCGCGCGGCCCACTGGTGCGCCCCAGGAAAACCTGGTAAATCACCTGGAAAGCCTTGCCCGGTTTCAGCCCCATATCGGTGGCAATGTCATAAATGCCTTTATGGACTTTCTCCCCATCCGGCTCAGACTGCGTGCGGTACCAGTCCAGCAGCTTTTCCAGAAAGTCCCGCTGCTGGTCATCCAGATCACGCGCCGCTGATGGCAGGCGGTCCTGCACTTCAAAAACCGCGTTCTCCGGCGCGAAACGCTCCAGCCACAGGCGGGCGTAATCAATGCGATTCTGCACTTCGATGGTCTCTTCAGGACTCAGAGGTGCGCCTTTGTGCGCAGCAAAATGCTGCATAGCATTGAGATTCGGAATTTGCACCACTGTCACCACGTGCATAAAACGCGGGCGGTAGCGCGGTTCCAGCTTGGCTTTCGGGTCAATCTGCGCCAGCTCAAACAAGCGCCGTGACCAATCCGCATCAGGGTCGTCATCATCGCGGAAATACTGGTCATAAGCTGCGTCGTATTCATCAAACAGGCGTGGCACAGCGGTGCCTGCCAGTTGGAAGTTGATCGCCGTGCGCGGACGGGTGCGCACCAGAATATAGCGCAGCAGTTCCGGCGGCAGCGCCTCGCCGACCTCATGGGCCGAGAATCCAATGCCTTTCGAGGAACTCATCTTCCCGCCATCCAGCAGGAAGAATTCATAAGGGACATTCAGCGGCGGTTCACGGTGTAAGACGCGGCGGCAGATCGCTTCAGACACGTCACGCGAACCACCATCCACCGAGTGATCCATGCCCGCACCCTCAACATTCACACCCAGCACTTTCCAGCGCGTCGCCCACTCCAATTTCCACGGGAGCTTGCCATTGCCATCAAACGGGCTGATCGCGCCCTCATGACCGCAGCCTTTGGCGTAATCCATCGCGTCCGGTTCGCAGCGATAGTAGACCTTCTCCCCATCAAAGCGATGCACGCGCGTCATGGCGATCTTGCCGCAGTTCTCGCAGATGACGTTAAATGGCAGCCAGTCATCCGGGCGCTCGGAATTACTGACCTCGAGGTAAATCTTGCGAACCTCGGCAGCGTTTTCCAGCACCGTGTGAATAACATCATTCATCCGGCCTGATTTGTAAAGATCGCTCATGCGATACGGAACCGGAAAAATCCCTAGCTTGTGCTGCACCGCCATGAATTCATCGTAGAAATATTCGGCATAACTACGCTGCGAGCCATCCGGTGCCGGGACATTGCACAGCGGTTGGCCCAGGTAAGGCTCATACAACTCGCGCGATAAACTGGGCGGCACGGCATCCAGCGCGTCATAATCGTCACTGCCGTAGAGGAAGCGCGCCTTGCGACCCGCATCCAGCGCCGCGCGATAGAGCACATTGTGAATCACCGGCCCCCGCAGTGATCCCACATGCGCACTGCCCGAATAGGTTTTCGAGTCGTTGAGAACGATTTCCGGCGCGTCGATTTCCGTAATTAACTGGTCGGCCCAGTACAGCACGATACAACCCTCCCCGAGGAAAAAAAGCGGGGACAGGTAGTCCCCTCAAACAGCGATGTTATTATAGACTTTACGAGCACTTCGTTCTAGCGTGGACTTGTACCCACGGTATCCGCCTGATTGACCGGCACAAGCACTTTACGCACCCGCTCCAACGCCCAGTCAATTTCCTCTTTCGAGATCACCAGCGGCGGCGCAAAGCGGATGACATCGACATGGGTTTCCTTGCACAGTAACCCTTCGGCCATCAGCTTTTCGCAGAAGGGCCGCGCACCACCCAGTTCCGACTTCAGCTTTACACCGATCAGCAGCCCTTTGCCGCGCACGTCCTCCACATAAGGGCTGTTCAGCTCGGCCAACTGCTCCATGAAGTACTCGCCCATTTCCTGCGCGCGTTCAGCCAGACGTTCCTCCTTCAGCACGTTAATCGCCTCAGAGGCGATGGCACAGGCCAGCGGATTCGCGCCAAAAGTGCTGCCATGTTCGCCGTAAGTCAGCAATCCCAAAATATCGTCTTTGGTCAGCACCGCCGAAACAGGATACATTCCTCCGCCCAGGGCCTTGCCCAGAATCAAGACATCCGGCTGGATACCATCATGCTGGAA
>JAIOHN010000828.1 GCA_019912985.1 Anaerolineae bacterium
GAGGAAACCAGGTGGTGTGATACCTTCCTCTGCCAGCAAGTCGATATTGTGATAGGTTTGCATCGCGACCCAGCAGGAGCCGATCCCATGCCAGCGACCGTCCTCGTCTGCGCAGCGATTGGTTTCCTGCGGCTGGATGAAATAGTCTTCCTGCCCCAACAGCGGATCATTCATGAGCTGATCGGTGATGTCCAGCAGCAGCCCTTGATCCCTATATGTCTCATAGGCTGACGAACCGATGAAGCTGGCATCCGGGGCGGTGCCCGCCGCGAAGTTGGTCAGTAGCACCTGGCCGTACTGTGTCGAATCTGGGGTAAGCTGCCATTCCACAGCGATATCCGGATATTCTTGCTCGAAAACCTCGATGGCAGCCTGGACACCTTCGTCCTCAGCGGTCGCACCCCAGCCACCGAAGACAATATTGGTCGTTTCTTGCGCAAAAACCGAACTCAGACCGCCCAACTGGGACAGTACGGGTATGCTTGCAGCAGATGCACCGGCAATTTTCATAAAATCTCTACGAGATAAATGTTTCTTAGCCATTGTATACTCCTAATAACTCTAAATGGTCGTCTGTAATGCAGTAAGATACGCTTCTTCCTCCTACTCACCTCCTTAACCTTCACGTATCCAGACACGCATTTCGCCAGGTTCGCGATTGGCCCACAGACTGTATGGGATTGCAGTAAATGTGAGGGGTGTGTGTGAATAGCTCAGTTGAGATTGCGTGTGGTACAGTTCCTGATCCGGCCAGTTGTCGGGTTCCAGCCGCAGCGCATCCCCGGTGATGACCGGGATGCCACTAAATATATGGTCATTCTCCTGGCTGGTGAGTTGACTGTCGCGGGGGATGACGATATTTGCCAGCTGCGGCCCGTTATCGACTTCTTCCAGGCAGTACAGCACTGGTCCCCGCTGCAAGGCGATGGTCCCGGCATCCTGCCGAATCTGGGGATGCGGCGCGACACGCTCAACCGGCATCGCCAAGGACAACTGCACCGCATCGCCAGCAGTCCACTGGCGGCGCAGATGGATGTAACCGTTCACTGGTTTCACCGACCCAGCAGCACCGTTAATCTTGACATCAAATTCGTGGCACCAAGCCGGGATGCGCAGCGCGAGGTCAAACTCCTGCGACTGGTCAAGCTGGACAGTCAGCTGAATGTCGCCATCCCATGGATAGTTGGTCTGCTGCTCAAGCTGGACCGACACGCCGTTCAGATCGAAGATTGCTCGGCTGCTGTTGTACAGATGCGTGTAAACCGTATCTCCGGCCAGGGAGTAGAAATACGAGGGGAGACTGGCGAGCAGCCGCGCCAGGTTCGGCGGGCAACAAGGACAGTCGAACCATTCTTGACGGCGATAATGATCCATATCGACCAGACCGCTACGCGGGTCATACGGATTGACATTGGGGAAAGCGGCCAACGGATTGGCATAAAAAAACTCGGTTCCCTCGAAGGAGACACCGCTCATCACACCGTTGTAGAGTGTGCGCTCCATCACGTCGATGTAGCGACCATGCGGGTCCAGATGAAACATGCGGTGCGCCCAGAACACCAATGCGATAGCGGCGCAGGTTTCTGCGTAGGCCATTTCATTCGGCAGGTCATAGGCAAAGGTAAAACCTTCGTGGGACTGGGCTGGACCTAAACCGCCGTGAATATACATCTGGTGCCGGGTCAGGTCATCCCACAGCAGCTTTGATAAATCCACCAGACTTTGGTCGCCAGTCTCGATCGCGACATCGGCGATGCCAGCGTAGAGATAGCAGGCTCTCACGGAATGGCCGACGGCGGCGTTCTGCTCTCGCAGCGGCGCATGCGCCTGGCAGTAGCGGTAGGTCCGTGCCCAGAACAGCTCACGGTCTTCGCCGCGTTCCTCCGCTTCAATATCAAAATAGATCGGACTCTGGCCCCGTTCGTCAATGAAATACTTGCTCAAATCCAGGAAGCGCTGCTCGCCGGTCGCGCGGTAGAGTTTGACCAGCGCCAATTCAAGCTCTGGGTGGCCGGGATAGCCGCGTTTCTGACCTTCGTTCGGACCAAACAGCGACCCAATAAGATCAGCGTAGCGGATCAGGATGTCCAGCACCTGCCGTTTCCCGGTGGCTTCGTAATAGGCAACAGCCCCCTCGATTAGGTGACCAGCATTGTACATCTCATGCCAATCGCGCAGGTTGCGCCAGCGATACTCCTGCTCCATCACCGTGAAGTAAGTGTTGAGATAGCCGTCCGCCTGCTGCGCTTGCTCCATCCGCTGGATCACATCATCGGCTTGTACTTCAATGACGGAATCTGGGAATTGCTGCAGGCTGTAACCGACTGCTTCCAGCCACTTCCCGGTGTCCGAATCCCAGAACATACGCCTCACCTTATTTTTACCATGGGGCGAGATCTGATTCGGTTTCAACAGCCAACCATCCAGACGACCGGTC
>JAIOHN010000829.1 GCA_019912985.1 Anaerolineae bacterium
ATGATGAACTTGTCGGCAAACTCGCGCGCCAGCTCAATGTACTGTTTCGCCGCCGTTGAACTGGGCTCGGCTTCCACCAGGGGGCGCGACAGACCGTTCAACCGTACCTGCCGGTTGAACCCCACGTACAGCGGGATATTCACTTTGCTGAGGCCCGGCCCGTACTCGCTCAGCACCAGCGGCAGGTTCTCGCGGCTGTGCTTGAACTGCGGGTGGTAGTTGTTCACAACGATTTCGACGGACGGCTGGCGCCGCGTTGCCTTCTTGAGATCCGCCAGGTCGCCGCTCAACGCCTCGAGCGATTTCAGACTCATGCCGTCAAGCGAAATAGGCACGATGATCATGTGCGCCGGGTACATCAGATTGAAGTTGAGCACCGATGAGCTCGGCCCGGTGTCGATCAGAACGAAATCGTACCGGGCAAAAAAATCCTTGTTCTGCTCGACGAAATCATTGACCAGCTGAGCGCGCAGGTTGATCACCATGGCTTCGCGCTCGAATCGCCCCAGGGTTTGGTCGGCCGGGATGAGATCGAGGATTGCGGTTTCCTGGTCATAGACCCTGACCACCGTCTGCTCGATGGGCACGAGGTCCTTCTTGTCGCGCAGCTCAGGGATGGCATCGCGAATCGTGCGGATCTCGGGGCTTTCCGTGTCGATCCCGAAAATCGACGTCAAGCTACCCTGCGGGTCCCCATCGATCAGAAGAACGCGGTAACCCAGTTTCGATAGCGCAGCGCCAAGGTTGGCCGTCAGGGCAGTCTTGCCGGTGCCGCCTTTGGAAATGTGCACCGTGCAGATTGGCGGCAGGCCCATGCGATCCTGGTGGAAACGGTCGGTAATGTAGCGGCCGATTTCAGGATGCAGGGCCTCACGTGCCCGGCGGACATCGCTGGGATAGTATTTCCTGTGGTAGCTCTTCGGGTCCTTGAGCCGCTTGTCCACCAGATCACGCAACTCGTCTGGAGTGATAGGCTCACCGAGGAGCTCGATGGCGTCTCCGGCCCGGAATTCAATGCGTCGGTTGATGTCAAGCTCGCCCATGAGTCCTCCAGTTTGGGACATTATAGGCACGGATTTATTGAAAAGGAAAGATTAAATATTGATTTTGGCAACTATCTTCCAATTGGAAAGAATCCCAGCTGGCAATAATAATTCTGACGAAAATCTACAGCAACCGTAACATATTGATTAATAAGCTATATTAGCGCATAATGTAGATTATGTTAAATCAACGAAGGGAGAACACAACCAAGTTTGTCGTTATTTGGCCGGATGGTCTCTACGCCATCTGCGTCAAGATTCGCGGCGAATGGCTATTGAGAATGCCGGACGGCACCCACATCGGCGCTCCAAGGTTGCTGTCCATCTGGCGCCTGGTGTCAGCTCAGGGCGCAAGAATCGAACGGATTCCGGACTGATCGGTTTTTATCCCCTCGCAGCAAAACAACTCCTGTCGAACAGAGGCATGTCGCCTCTCGGAACAAGGAGTCATCGTGTCCAAGAATCAAATTCTCGCGGATGCAATCGCTACCGCCTCAACCAATGTTTCACCATACGAGCGCCTGGCGCGCGCTCTCTCAGGTGAGAAATTCCTCGTCCCCGTCACGCATACGGATGGCTTCAACGCCGTAGATGGTGGGCTGGTTTTTGAAGTCTG
Source organism: Anaerolineae bacterium (assembly GCA_019912985.1). GTDB lineage: Bacteria > Chloroflexota > Anaerolineae > Aggregatilineales > Phototrophicaceae > JAIOHN01. The sequence continues at coordinate 1,660 of JAIOHN010000829.1, forward strand.
TCTGAACGCTGCCGCGTTCACAATGGAGGAAGCCGCCAAACTAACTCCGGAACGTTGCGGCATTCACCGCCGTTACGGCATTCACCCCGACCATCGCTCGGGTTTCGTCTGGGCCACAGTCTGCCCTCCTTTCGGGCAATTCGAACCCGGGAGCCACTACGTGCTCATCGAAGGATGCTTCTGGGAAGGCAGATACGAGTACACGCTGCTTGAAACTCCGATGCACCAGGCCACCGCCGATCTCGCCAGAGAGCGGATGGAGCAAATCCGGAAAAACATCAATCACGTTTCCCCAACGATGTACCTCGTCGCAAAGCTTGAGCCGGTCGAATCTCCGGCCTGACCACTCGCCTGGATATTCGTTATCCACGCGCAACCATCCAATTCAAGGAATCCCAAAATGGCTAAAGCCAAAGTGATCCACAGCGATGATGCCGTGCTCATCGCGTTCAATGGCGACAAAGCACACCCCGAACCTTCAACCGGCGTCATCAAATTTCCAGGCGGGCACGTGGAAGTATCCCGCTGCAGCGACGGCTCTTACTACGCCCACATCGCGGTTGTCGATTCGGCGAACGTGATGGCCTCTCGCATGGATTTCCAGGACGCCACCGAAAACAAGGTTCAATCCGTCCAGGATATCCCGCATGGGCATCTCGTGAACCACATCGCAATCCGGGTTTCGAACAAAATCCCTCACCCGGGTCTCGAGTAACACCGGCCTGCAAAGAAAACCCGCCACGGTCTCCGTGGCGGGTTTTTTATCGCCCATAGCCGGCGCAAATCTCCTCGAACAGGCCCATGTCGGGCCTCAACGAAGGAGAGTGCTATGCACGTTTTTGAACGCTGCGAAGCAATTAAGCAGAACTTCCTGGCTTCTTCCGGCCAACCAGGCGATACGGATAAGGCCGTCAACCTCTTGATGGCCGAATGTGCCGGTGTTTTCCATCATCAAAGCAAGGCTTGGGAATTCCTTATGGAACCACCAGCCAAAGGGAACAAGGAAACCGAGGTGCCGGAATGATGCGCACCGAGGATATCGCCAAGCACATCAAGGAATCCGAATCCGGCCAAATCAGCGTCGATTTCAATTTCACCCTTTTGGTTCCGGTATCCGTCGGGTTGGATTCGGAATCCATTAAAAGGCTGCATGAGAACCCGGATGCTCTCCGGGCCATGGCCTTGGAAAACCTCGGCAATTACCTGGCGAACGCAAGCGACGCAGAACTTGGGGAGTTGGCAAGCAACAATAAGATTGTCTCCATCAAGGATCTCAACACGAACAAAATCCTGTTCGAGGCAAAGACTCCCTTGCATCACTGGTTTGCCTTTTACTGGCTGGCTAATGGTGTCGGCATCTTCCACTGCATGGCCGAGGATCGCCAACATGCACTGGAATTATGTCGCGCGGCCCATCCCGGCATTGAAGTCTATGGCGCCGTGCCGGGCAACGACCAGGGCTCTTTGGTGTACGAAACCCTGAGTGATCAACCGGCATGCTGTCCGAAGTGCGGTGGCCGTACGGAATTCGGGGAAATGCCTGACGACGCACAGATCCACTACTGCCTGCGCTGCGACCATGGTTTTGTAGCCGATCCAGGTTGATCTACACCGCCCCGGGAGCTCTGCTCTCGGGGTTTTTTATTGCCGCGGGATCGGACAAACCAGATTGAACGGGCCAGTAGGGGCCTTCTCAGGAGAAATCACATGACTCAACTTCCCATGCGCCCCGTGGCGCAGTATTACCGGAATCATCGGAATCTCACGGACGCGCTGGCCCGGTTTGCCGTCGGCGACAGGGCCCGCATCAAGG
>JAIOHN010000830.1 GCA_019912985.1 Anaerolineae bacterium
AACCACCGGCCCTGCCACCTGGAAGATATTCAGCGGTATAACCTGTTTCACGGTTACACCTACATACCGCCTGCCGATGCCTGGATCGTGCTGGATCAGGGGCACATGATGGACGGTACGCAGTCGCTCCTGGTCAAACCCACCTGTGCGGACTGGACGAGCAGCGCCGCCGGGCTGCTCGGCGCGGTGCTGCGGGCCGCCGACGGCGATACCGGGTATGGCGACTGTAGTAACAGCTTTCCCGTGCTGTGCTGCACATTCGGGCCGTAATCGCTGTAGTATTTCAAGGCTTCCACCCAACCTTCGCTTGAACGGTCGAGAGAAATGCGGTAAACGGCAGAGAGGTATCCATCATAGGGGCAAGGTAACATGAGAAAGCGAATCCTTTGGGCCGGAGCCGGAGTGGTGATCGCCCTGTTTGCGCACGGTATCGCCCATGCCGCCTGCACCTCGCCTGCGGGCAGCGAGGGCGACGTGCGCTATGACACCACCGATAAGGGATTCTATTTCTGCGAGGGCGCTATGTGGCTGGGGCTTTGCGTCAGCCGCCTTCCGGCGACGCCGACGGACGTTCGCGTGACCACCGCTTCCCATGACGGCGATTTCGGCGGATTGGGGAGTGTACGGACGTTCATTGCGGCGAATGGCTGCGCCAACCACCGGCCCTGCCACCTGGAAGATATTCAGCGGTACAGCATGTCGCAAAGCTCCGCCTATACGCCGCCCGCCGATGCGTGGATCGCGGCAGGGCAGAGGTACACGGTGGAGAGCATACTGCCGCTCCTGGTCGAACCCACCTGCGGGGACTGGACGAGCAACAGCGCCGGACTGCTCGGCGCGGTGCTGCGGGCCGCCGACGGCAAGATCGGCTACGGGGACTGTGGCGACAGCTTTCCCGTGCTGTGCTGCGCCTTCTGACCGGCTGTATCCATGCCCTGCCGGACGTTTCACGTATTATCGCTTGAACGGCGGGCGGCGATGCGGTAAACGGCAAGAGGGTGCATCTTCAACCTTGAAGGGGAAAACAACATGGGGAAGCGAATCTTTGGAGTTGTGAGCGGGGTAGTAGCCTTGTGTATACCTGTGACTGCTTACTCCGCCTGCACCTCGCCTGCGGGCAACGAGGGCGATCTGCGGTACGACAGTACGGCGAAGGCGGTGTATTTCTGCGATGGGACAAATTGGCAAGGCATGGGCGGCAGTGGCAGCGGGCCAGCAGTACCGACGGACATTAAGATTACTACCAGTCAAGATAACGGTAGTTTTAATGGGTTTACAGGTATGCAGGCGTTCATTGAGGCGAATGGCTGTGCGGGATACCAGATTTGCCATGTGGAGGATATTCAACGCTACAACATGTTTCAAAGCTCTGCCTATAACCCATCTTCTGATGCGTGGGTCGCAATTGGGGAAGGCGATAACGGGAATGCCACTTACAGCGTAGAGGGTACGTGTAGCAATTGGAATTCAAGTAATTCAGGAGTTTATGGCTTCGTGCTGAAGACAAGTGGCTCGATAGGATATACCGGGTGCAATAACAGCAGATACGTGGTTTGCTGCAAGTTTGACTAGCATGTGGCGACGCGCGCCGCCATGTGCGGGTGAAGGAATGCTAGAAAAGGGCACGCTGGTTGATGGGACGCATCCAGGCGGCGAATTCGCTGTCGTCCATGTCGGCAAACATATCTGTTTGATGGCCGCCCCTGTCGCGCAACGCTTCGGCTTCGACGAGTTGTCTCATGCTGCCCAATACCTGGGAGAGGGCATGGCGCTGGCCGGTGTCCAGAGGACTGTGCTCAAGGCGCTCCTGCATGTCCGCCAGGTCGCAGTGGCGCAAACCTTCCAGTGACGTTTTCAGGTTCTGCGTCGCCCGCTTGATGGCCGGTGTGGTTTTCCGTTTCATGTGCCGTGTCCCTGTACGGTTCCACGTACAACAGACAGAGGCCGGTGTCAAGCGGGGGTGGGACAATGTGATGCTGCTGAAAAGAAAAAGAGGGGCGGGGATACCCCTCTCAAGGTGCGGTCATGGAAAAGTGTGCCGGGCGAGTCTCGCAGGGTAACGGCAGGCACGCAGCGCGGCCACCAGCACCAGCCCGATGCCCGTGCCGTACACCGCGCCGTAGGCGATGCCCAGCAGGAAGGCGTGCCGATTGTAGTCGTCCACGACGTTGCCGTAGCCCAGCATGTCCCGCAGCACTCCGGCCACGACCGGGCTGAGAATGGATGTCACGTATGCGACTACAAGCCAGCCGAGTACGACCCGCACCATCATGGGCGGAGTCAGCGCGGGTTCGTTTATTAGCCGTTTGCCGGGGATCGCGTTGGAAAACACCAGAGCGGCCACTATCCCCGGCACGAGGCGGAAAGCCCATAGCAGCGTGGCATCTGCTTCGAGGGCATCGCGGGCGATGCCGAAATAGTCTTCCAGTCCCGGACTGATGAGAAACGGCCCGGCTACCGCCATAGCCGTCTGGGGCGTTGCGTCAATGAGTTGCAGCACACCCAGATACGTCACCGTCGCCCAGGCTAGTATCAGGGCGGGGCGTAGGATGCCGTACAGCCGGAAATACCGGCTCACGATCAGCCCCGTCGCCAGCAGTCCGATGTACTGCGCCAGTGCAAAATACAGTAAATAAAGCAGCGGGTTATACACTTTCCGCGTGCCGCCAAGCGCGACGGCAAGGGGCACGAAGAATACGGTCAGGGCCATCATCCAGGTCAGGGCGACGGCGATAACGGGAACCGCCATCGAGAGGGTTCTTTTCCATCGCAGGGTGCGGAGTAACCGCCGTGCCTTTTCATCGGTGTTTGCGCCGATCCGGGTTTCGGTACGCGATGTCATAATGCGCTGCTCCTTTCACTCAGCCGTTCCCGGACGCGGCGCTCGCGCCACCGGGGGAACGGGCATCCAGCGGCAGGGGAAGCTGGGCTTCCGCGTCCGGCTCCGCTGCGGTTTCGCCTTCTGCCGGGGCTGCTTGCGTGTTCCGACCGGCTGCCGCGCCCATCGTCCGTGCGACGGTGGCGGCGATGTCGGGGGCATCTTCCGCCGGGAAATCGGGATAGGTGACGGGCGCAACGGTGAAACCGGCGGTTTTCTCCTTCGGCTTGCCGTCCAGCGCGTCCTGTAGGTAGGTCTGTTCGATCTGGGCGTCGATGATGTCGAGAATGCGGTCGCGCTCCATGTTGTACAGGTGGTTGTTCTTCACGAACAGGGCGGCGGAAGCCACCAGCAGATAGAGGCCCACCAGCGGCTCGTACTGCCGCAGCGCCAGACCCAGCAGGACGAACGTCACCGGCTCGATGAAGCGGTACAACACCCAATCGCTGATATTGAACGGCGGAACCTTCCGTCCGTTCAGAAACGGGACGGGTTTTCCGATCAGCCAGGCTTCCAGCCGGAGGGTCAGCTTCTGAAGATGGCTGATGCCGAAGGCCCGGCTGTGCCAGGGAATTTTCGCACGCGCCCGCCGCCACATCTGCATCTGGTGGGCGACGGCCAGCATCACGTAGGCCAGCAGGAACAGTTCGGTGAACTGCGTGTAGCGGTAGGGCAGGCCGACGGCGATCACGATCATAAAGAACGTTTGGATCATGCCGAAGCCGTAGAACATCCGCAGCAGGCCCATGTAGCGCTCGCCCTGACCGTAGCGGATAAAGACTTCCAGCGGGACGGCCAGCCAGCCCAGAAAGAGCGCGGCGATGGCGGACAGCCCCCGCAGGGTCTGGGTGGTCTTGGGCATCAGCCACTCGGACAGCAGGGTAGCCCGCTGGAATTCCTCGCTGTTCGTCCCGCCGCTTGCCAGAACATCCATGCTCATGAGGTTTTCACTCCTTACTCACAACATATCTGTGTGGGGTATTCGGGGCGGGCTATCCGCCCCCCATTTGGCTGAAGTAGTAGGCCAGGTACATCACGACGAGGAGGATGACACCTATGCTGATGCCGCCGCACCCGCCGCCCTGCGCGGCGGGTTGCGCCGCGCTCCGACGTTCGCGGTATTTCCAGGCGTGGTCGTCGTCGGTGAACTGACCGTCCCGGTCGCCATAGTGTGTGTTGGACATTTCGATAGCTCCTTTCGGGAAAGTATGCGTTACCCTTATGCTAGAGCCGCAAAGCGGTGGTATTGCCCACTCTTTGGGCAGGGATAAAGTCTGTGGGTGAGAAAATTTCATCGAACTGTCACACTCATAGCCGCCGAAAGCTACTAGGATGCCTTTTTCAACTGTTACAAGAGCCGGTGATATGGCAGAAGAGAACGGACAAGCGGACAGCATCAAGCTACCCAGCGAACTGGTTCAGGCAGCGGGTGTTGCAGGAATTGCGGCGCTTAGAGACCCTACACCTGAAAATGAAGCGGCATTCGAGGCAATCGTTCAGCAAACGTTGGCCGCCGAACGAGTAGCAGAACTGTTGGGGCTAAAAGAAATCACACTGGAAGCTATTGCTCTCGCCACAACAGGCATCGTGGGAATCGACGAGAGCGGCGAACCGGTCATCGACGAAAGCAAGGTTTCCTCCGACGTGCAGACACAGCTTTACTCAGATAGAGCCTTGCAGTCGGTCGTGAATTCATATCTGGAAGCGACTTTCAACCGCACACTCGATTTTGACTCACCCGAACAGAGTAAAGGGGATCGCAGCCGGTAACGGCAAAATCTCCGATCCGTGTTATTCTTAACAGTATCCGCAGAATCATTTACAATACAGATGGATGCCGAGTAGATCGTGCTGCCTTTCATTCTCGATGACATCAATTGGGAGGATTACCCGGAGACTTTTGGTAATGCGTTGTGGGAAATCCGTGACGGAAAGAAACGCATAAGTCGTAAGGGACTGGCTGAGAAAGTCAAAAAAATTGCAGATGACGATGAGTTGGTGATTAGCAGAACGACCATCGAGAGGTGGGAAAAAGGGCGGTTTGCCGAGGGACACAAGGACTATATTCCCCCTGAAGAGAGATGGTTGCCGAAGCTCGGTATGGTTTTGCTCATCGCGCAGGCACTTGACTGTCAACCCCAAGAAAGAAGAAGACTCATCACCGCTTGGTTTTGTGACCACGCGAAGCAGACATAGGGTACACAAGTGGATCAGGAACAGCAGGGCAAAACAAAAATACCGCGAGAGCTAATATTGGCAGGGGCTGCCGCTGGTATTGAGGTTCTCAAGAATCCGACGGTAGAAAATGATGCCAAGTTTGAGACGATTATCCAGCAAGCCCTAATCGCGGAACGTAAAGCGGAACTGGAAAACCGAGCGGAAACTGAGGCGAGACAGAGGGCAACCGCAGCTAGTGTTCTGCGTGGCAAACAGGCAACAGGTAGTTATGATGTTTTTGTGGCATACATCGGTGCTGAACTCTCTGACGTGCTGGAAATATCCGAGATGTTGAAACAACGCGGCATTTTGCCCTGGATAGACGTTGAACAGCCACCGCCAGCGCGATGGTTCGAGGATGTCATTGATGCCCATATCCCAAACGTGAAAAGTGTGGCCCTTGTTGTCGGTTCAAGGGGCCAGAGGGTATGGCAATCTGAGGGATTGCAAGCATTCCTGAGCCGATGTAATGAGAAGGGTATTCGCGTGATCCCCGTCTTGCTGCCAGGAGTCGCCGAACCGACGGAGGTTCCTCCGCTCCTGTCGGGTTTGAGATGGATGAAACTAGAAAGTCTCAAAGAGGACGCTGAAACACTCAACAAGCTAATCCAAGAAAT
>JAIOHN010000831.1 GCA_019912985.1 Anaerolineae bacterium
GGTCACGTAATATCCGCCTTGAGCGCGTTCGGTTTCGTTCTCATCCTCGAATACGAGAAGGGTATCTTCGATGAACTGCCGAAACGATGGGGCAATGGCCTGAGGGTGTTCGTCGCCTTCCACATACTTCCATACCGGCGCGTCATCCGCCGCGTCGGCATCAAAATACAGGAATGCGAAGCCCTGATGTAATAAAAAGACGACCGACCTGTTCGTCAACAGAGACGTGACCCCATCGTCCGTAAGAATGGCCTCTGCCTGCCTGCGATACAGTGAAAAGTCCGCCGGATTGGAATCACTTCCCCAGAACAGCATCCCATGTTCGACGCCCATCGCTTCCAGATAGGCGCGGAACAGCGGCGGAAAGTGAACGCCCAGTTGGTGTTCCAACGCCTCGATGGCATCGGCGGCGAACCCCACGAATTGCTTTCGCTCAGCCTGATAGGCTTCTGCCAGCGCCCGCGGCGTATCCCTGAACACGTAAGGCCGCTCATCCACGATCCGTGTGAGCCGCGCCCGTACGGCAGCGACCCATTCCTGAGGGGTTTGCGGATCAACCATCAATCGCCCCCGGCGGCGATTTGAGCTGGCGCTCAACGTACAGGCCCAACCCTACACTGCCCGCCCACAATACGGCGTGAAAGCCAAGTCCAAACGCGGTCGCCAGCACGGGCGGATCGGACATCGACTGCACGGCCAGAATCAGGAAATCCATCCCCAGCACCACGCAAATGCCAAAGTTGATCGAAGCCAGCCGCTTGTGCCGCTGGTTCATACGATCCCGGTAGCGTTCGTGAAACGGTTTGCCGAAGGCCAGGATGTCGCTCATATGCTGGATTTGAACCGGACTCCCATGGGCGGCTTCAAAACGGTTCATCTGGTCGCGGTGATAGGTGTAAGCGGCTTCCAGGCTGTGCGCCGCAAAACGCATGTGCAGGTTGGGAAGCTGGATATTTTCGCCGATGCGGAGTGACGTGTGGATGTGGGCGTTGTCGGTATACCACGTGTCAAAGGCGGCGAGGCCGTTCAGTATGTCGGTCAATTCCGCGTACACCGTCCCGTCGGGATGCAGGTAAATCCAGGTGTAGCCTTCGCCGAGTAACCAGAAGCGCGAGTGCAGAACACCAATCAACTGCATATCCAGTGCTTCAAGCTGGTGGGCGAGTCGGTAAACCGTTTCGGGAACGGGATGCTTGGCGAGGTCAATGTCTCGCGTGACAGGACGGCGGTTGACGAACATCGCGATCAGGCCGCGCCCGACCCTGACCGCGAAGTAAAACAGGACAAGGCTGATGATGAGAAAGATGATCCCAAGACTTTGGATCGTCGAGTACAGTTCGGGAATCGTCGGCGTCATGTTCACCCTTTTTGTGGCAAGCCGCTTAGAAGAATCCCACGATTCGATTCAGGCGGCCATCGTCGGCGATGTCGCCGAAATCCATCCCGTGCAGAACCGAACCATTCGGCTGTTTCATCATCCACGCGAAGCGCACGACAGTGTGATGGTGGTCAACCGCCCCGTCGAGCGAAAACTGAACGCCGGGAACGCCGCGATGTAACCGCGCGATGATCCGGTCGAGCGCGTCGCGTCCTTCGCCATCCGACTGCGGATCGGTGTAGCGACCGCCGTCCGTCCAGACCTCACGAAGAAACTGCTGGCGCGCCATCGCGTCGGGTTCATTCCATGCCGCCAGATAACCACCAATCAACCGCTGAATGCTGTCAGGTGTCATCAATGTTCCCCTTGTGATGGCTCTGATTCCCGCGTAAACGACTGCGCGATGGCTTTTGCGGCGGGTCGATCCACCTGTGTTGGATAGCCCTCGGCGTCGAAGGGATGTTTGAAATCAAACGCGAAGGCCGTCGCGCCGTGCTGGTGCAGGTGTTCGTGGTGTTCGTGGCGTTCGTAGGCTTCATGCCAGTCGGGGATATGCCCGTCCGCCACCCACCAGATGACATACGCCGGGAACTCACCTTGTCGGCGTGTACACCGCCGACAGCGTCGGGTGCAGCGTTTTGTCAGGCTCATTCATGGTTGCCGATTCGCCGATGTCCCTTTGACCGCGTCGAAATAGTGACACCCGCCCTCTTCCTCGTACTCACGAGTGACGTATATGCCAACTTCAGAAAGCAGTTTTCGATATTCTGCCGCACCCAGCGACCGTGATTCCAGTCCTGTCATGGCATCATTCCACACTAGCGGCTCAGTGCCAGTGCTCGACGTGAACAGAAGGCGACCACCAGGCAAGAGTATGTCGGCAACTCTTTGGATAAGGTGTCGCTGCTCTTCCGGCAGAAGCAGGAATATGAGTCCCCACGCGACGACACCGTCGAACGTCCGATTGAAGAACGACGATTCCACAACGGACTCGCACGCGACCGGCACCTCTGGCAGGTTGTGTCGGAACGCCGCCACCAAAGACGGTGACGCATCGACCCCATAGACATTCAACCTTTCGTCAACCA
>JAIOHN010000832.1 GCA_019912985.1 Anaerolineae bacterium
TCCGGGAGACGTTATACCGCACGGGGATGGGATTTGCGCTGGGAACGGCCTTAACCTATCTGGTTGCAGCACTCATTATGCGTCAGTGGCCGCAGTTCACCATTGTGATCCGGCTCGAAACGATAGCGGTTGTCGGTACGGCAGCACTGGTCATGGCCGTGGTCGCGGCGCTGCTGCCGGTGCGTCGTCTGGCGAGTGTCGATCCTGCGGCGGTATTTAGAGCCTGAAACGGAGTGCGTTCTGATGTTGAAACTCGCGTGGCGCAATCTGGTGCATGAACGGCTGCAAATAGCTGTGAGCATCGGCGGGGTGGCACTGGCTATAGTGCTCATGCTGCTGATGGATGGAATTTTCGCGGGATCGGAAGAACACGCCGTGATCTATATCCGCAGACAGCCCGTATCTTTGTGGCTGATGCAGTCGGGCGTCGAAAATATGCACATGAGTTCATCTATATTGCCACCCGAAACGCTTGACCATGTCCGGGCAGTCCCCGGTGTGGCGGCGGCGGTTGGCGTGTTGTACGCTAATGTCGGGATCGAAATCGGCGATGCAGTGGTCTTCAGTTATGTCTTCGGAGTCGCCCCGGATGCGCCTTTTGGCGGCCCCTGGTCGCTGGTGGCGGGCAGCGCCGACCCGGCGGCAAACGAGATCGTGCTGGACCGGGTGCTGGCGGAACGGTATGGCCTGGGTGTCGGCGATACAGTGCGTGTTATGGGTTTTGACCTGACCATCGCCGGGTTGACCGAAGGCACGTTTGGCATGGCAACCAGCGTCTCGTTCGCCAATAAACAGGCCATGGCCCTGCTGATGGGTGTTTCGCCACAGGCTGCCAGCTATATCCTCATTCAGCCTGAGCCAACGGAAGATGTCAACACGCTGGCGGCGACGGTGCGCCAGGCCGTCCCCGATGCCAATCTGCTCACACAGGATGCCTTTGCGACCAGTGACCAGGAAATGATCCGGCAAATGGGTGCAGATGTAATCCAATTGATGAACATCATTGCCTACATTATCGGTTTGCTGGTGGTCGGAATCACAATTTATACTGCCACGCTGGAACGAACACGTGAGTATGGCGTGTTAAAGGCGATTGGCGCCAGCCGACGACAGTTATTGGAAGTCGTCTTTTCGCAGTCCTTTGTCGCCGTAGGATTGGGTTATATCGTTGGTGTCGCGCTCGCCTACGTGCTGGCATTGGTGATCGGCAAGGTTGTGCCGGAGATGCTTGTTCTGATCGCGCCGACGCGCTGGGTCGGCCAGATTCCGACGCTGGTGCTGGTCACGGTACTGGCTGCGCTCCTGCCTGTAGAACGGATACTTCGGGTCGATCCATTAGTGGTTTTCAAAGCATAGGAGAGCAAAATGGCTACAGCCCACAGCCTTGAATTAAGGAATGTCAGTAAGGTCTATGGCAGCGGCAACACCGAAATACACGCGGTAGATGGCGTAGACTTACAAGTCAATCCGGGGGAAATCGTCCTGGTTATGGGACCTTCTGGAAGCGGTAAGACCACCTTGCTGAGTATGGCGGGACTCCTGCTGCGTCCCACGAATGGTGAAATCTGGTTACAGGGTACCAACGCCAGTCGCTTGAACGAACGGCAGTTGTCGGCATTGCGATTGCACTCACTGGGGTTTGTCTTTCAGGCCTACAACCTGGTTGCCTCGTTGACAGCACGCGAGAATATCGAATTGGTTATGAACATGGCCGGTAGACACGGTACGAAGGCGCGTGACCGAGCGGTCGAACTGTTGACATTGCTGGGGCTGGAAAAACGTATGAATCATCTTCCCGCTGACCTGTCGGGTGGGCAAAAGCAGCGTGTCGCCATCGCCCGCGCCCTGGCGAATGACGCGCCGCTCATTTTGGCCGACGAACCGACTGGCAATCTTGACAGCAAAACGGGCTACGAGGTCATGGAGATGCTATGCTGTGGCCTCGGACGAGACAAGGGACGGGCCATTGTGATTGTCACCCATGACCAACGCCTGCGCGACATCGCCGACCGGGTACTGTGGTTGGAGGATGGTCGCCTTTCTGACGTCGAACAACATTTAGCCTACGAGGCGAGGGAGCATTTTACGGTCTAACTGCTCTCTCTAGCATTATGATCTCCAGAAGTAACTGTGTTCCCTAGAATTGTTGGATTGTTTGGAGGTATCTCATGGATCAACATCACAACTGCGCGGTTGAACCGCTGGAAAAATCGGTGGATATGATGGCGTTAGCAGCCTCGACCGTCGCTTACCTGGCGGTGCAAGGCATGGGCTGTTCGCGCTGTGCAATGCGAGTGCACAACGGCTTACTGCGTCTGGATGGTACTCTGGCAGTTGACGTTTTCCTGGAGTACGGGCTGGCAGCGGTGGCTTACAACCCAGAGCAGATCAAACCGGCGGCGCTGCTGCGAGCTGTTTTCAATGCCGGTAACGATGGCCGTCACCATTACCAGGCAACGCTAGTCGCCGAGAAGCCAGCATCTGAAGCACTGGCCTTGTAACAGCGTCTGATTTGAGTGAGGAAAGGAAAAAAACATGGCAAACGTAGGATTTACCCAATATGCGGTATGGAAGTGGAGATCGAATCCGCTGCGGGCAAATCCGAATACCCGGGACGACCTACTACTTCTGCTCAACGGGCTGCAAGAAAGCCTTCGACGAGAACCCACAGCAGTACATCAACAATCACGATGATCATCGTGCTCCGCACGGTGATCACTAGCATCATTAAAATGTACCCTGGTGCGGGACAAGTTCCTTGCTCAGGGTATTCATTGAGTCGTGTCCGGTTCCAGCGTTAATGACCAGAGGTAGTCGACCAGCGCCCAGGTTTCCTCCGGCGTGAACAGCGTGCCAAAGTTTGGCATATCGGTACCCATACCACCGCGCCGAATTTTGGCGTAGAGTACATCCCCGCGCATCAGAAACATGTAGGCTGGATCGGAGAAAGCCACCGGATCGGCTGTCGTTAGTTCGGCAATAGGGCCATCGCCGCCGCCAGCCTGCCCATGACAGGCAGCGCAATTTTGGGCGTAGAGATTGGCTACGTCCATCGTTGGCGCACTGTTATCTGGAGCTAACCATAAGTAGGCCACCGTGTCCACAAGTGTCAAAATCGCGCTTTCCGGATTGATGATGATCAGAAGATTCAGCGCGTCAGCGGGTGTGTGCGTGCGCTGCCAGTCTTCATCGCCTAATTCCGCCGGAATGTTCAGATTGGTGATCACTCCCTCACCACGACTGGCCGAGGGCTGCATACCGACTATGGGATTATAGACGCTGCGTTCGGCATCAATGTTTACACCCTCAGCTTGCAGTGCCGCGATAACCGGGTCTGGCTGCGGTACCGGGATCAGGTCAGAGTTGGACGGATCACGCACCTCGATGATACCACGCATCCGCCAGTGATCGGGGCTACACCAGGTGTTGCAGTAAAACGTGTATGTGTCAGGATGGTCAAACGTCACGGTAACTTCTCTGACGGTACCAGGATCAATGTGTCCCAGATCAATCCCCAACCCTGGCCCAATGGCGATACCGTGCGTCACATCGCTAGAAGAAAACCGTAGTGTGACCGTTTCACCCACACTGACGCGAACCGCATCCGGGGAAAACCCACCCGCTTCAGGAATACGAGCGCTGATGTCGATCACGCGAGTCGAGGACAGTGCCGGACGTAGGACGTATTGATAGCCCAATATCAGGGTGGGCACACCTATCAGGATAAATCCGAGCACGATACGTGCCAGCCATTCAAGACGTGTCATACCACTCATCCCAGATATAACCAGATGAAACCGGCTGTCACTGACATCAGGAAACCGGTCGTCGGCAGCATAGCAATAAGTACGATTTCGTGTACTCGGACGTGCTGCCAAGTGATTTTGTATGCAGTGTTGATCGCAAACAGCAGCCCACCGATAAGCACACCGACCTGGAGAAAGGGGATCACCTCCGGCCAGAGTGGTGTCCAAGGGGTGTTGGCCGTGCCAAACAGATTCCATCCCCAGCCGAATGGGTCGGACAATGCGCGTAGGGCGTAGCTGCCGTTGATGAGCACAAATCCCAGGCTAAAGGCAATCCAGGCGGCCAGCCCCATCGGTATCAGTGTGTAAGCGTAATCGATGAACAATTGTCGGATCAGAATTTGTTGGCGACACAACCGACGGGTGATAGCGGTGGTTAGCCAGAACAAACCGGGCAAAATCAGCAAGTTGATCGCCAGGAAACCCGCTGCATAGGCGATCCAATGTGGCAGGGTGTCCATATTGGCCCAATTTTTCACCCAGCCCCATGGCCCCAACAGCACGATAGAATACAGCAGCGCACAGCCTAACATGATAAACGCTTTGTATGCTTCGTCAAGTTTGCGTTCTTTCGCCACCAGCAGATCGCTGCCAGCCGGACGCAGGTTGAGAGTGATGTTGTTCTTAGGGCAAGTCTTCAGACATTCCATGCACAAGCCGCAGTAGGTGTTGCGAGTCAGGCTGCCGGGGAAGACTATCCAGGGACAGCCGTAGCCATTTGCGTTACCAGTCACACAATCTTTTGTCGTATGATCGAGACACACTTGAGGATCGCGGACGCGCAGTTCCAATGGTGACATCATCGAATACAGGCCGATAAATCCACCCACCGGGCATACATAGCGGCAGAACACGCGGTTCTTATACAGTACGCTCAAAGCGACTCCGGTCACGATGAACCCCAGCAGCACCCAGGCACTGATGTTGGGTCGGGTGAGGATAATGGCACTGAATAATGCGACGCCCAGAAAACCGAAGTTCTGCAACCACATGTTCTTGAGACGTCGCGGCCAGCGCCAGTTAAGTGAACGCAGTTTTGGATAGTGCTTGGTCACGATACTGCGCCGCTGAATCCATTCCCCAGGGGCAGGTATTGGACAAATAGCGCACCATGCCCGACCAAGAAACGGCACCAGCAGGATGATGAGCAGTGCCCACCACACAATCCATACGAAAATAATCCCGAAATTACGGCTTCCAGCAGGCGTTCCAAACAATCCGCTTAATATGACCAGTGTGAACACAAACAGGGTGAATAACATTGTCACAGGCTGGAACAGGCGTGATTTCAGTATCCGTTCCAGCAGCGGGAGTTGCGCCAGCAAATCAACACGTTGCATCACTAGCTACTTACCCAGTTCGACAGTGCTGTCAATTCGATTTCAGGATTGCTCGGGTCTGTGCTACGCAGATGAATGCGCAAATCATGTGGCCCGTCCATGCCTGGATGCATCATATAGGTCATCGAAACCGTGGTGATTTCACCGGGGCGCAGCTGTTTATTGCCAATCTCAGCCTGCGGTGGGCAGCAACCTTCATGCACTTCTACCCAGGGAGTTACGATCACCAGTGTTTCGTCGCCTACATTTTGAATCTCGAAGGATGAGGTAACATTACGGTTGACGATGAGATTACCGTGATCAATCACAGGATCCGACACAACGGCAATACTTGGCGCACCCTCAACCTGGGGCACGAAGTCCTCCGGCACTCGGTAGGGCTGCGGCCTGAGCAGGAGTATGGCGGCACTGACAAGAATAAGCCCTGCTCCAACCAGCAGTGCCCGCCTGACTCGGTGATGGGCTACAATATGTTTTCTTCGTTTCGAGCGCCGTTGATTAGTTTTTTTGTTCATAATTCGACCTTTCGGTTCCAAAGGTATGTCAACATTCCAGCCGACGCAACCAGCATCAGCACTATAGCTTTCCAGAAGGGATTATTAGGGGAAACAATCAGTTCCCCGATCATGAAGGGATGCAGCGGCCCACAGCTTATCGAGCAGCGAAAACGAAACTTGCCCGACTGATTGGCGACAAACTCGATACGCTGAGAGATACCTGGTGTGACTCGTGTCTCCAGGTCGTAGCCATCCAGGTAAAAACCATGCACCACATCGGAAGTCGTCAGGGTGATGACCACCTGGTCGCCCTGATTGATTTCCAGTCGCCCCGGCGTGAACTCAAATTGTGTGCTGTTCAGGTTGATCTCGCGGTCTATCGGAGTGACCGATTGCGAGACAGGCCACCACAAGAC